>JAIULY010000102.1 GCA_022565875.1 Schleiferiaceae bacterium
GATTCGGGGATCCGCGGGTTTCTGTATGGTTGAGTGCCTGTCCCGAGAGGCTTTGCCGATTCGGGATGGATCCGTTGGCGCATAAGTACCCGAGTATGTCATCGTATGTGTTTACGGGGAATAATCCGGCACTTTTTATTGATCCAGATGGTAATAGTTTTATCATTGCGGGCAATGAAAAAGCAAGGAGTCACACTTTCAGTCAATTGCGAAAGGCAATGAAACGTGAAGGGGTTAAGCTGGAAACGAACGATTATGGTGAGCTCTCCTATACCTTAAAGAAGAAAAACAAAACTCTTTCAAGTCTAATAGAAATCTTTTTGCATGTTATTGACAATGATAAATATGAGGTAACAATGACCGCGCAGGAGACGAATCAAGGATATGGTTTTGTCATGAATGGCGGTGCTTTCATGGGGTCTGAATATGATGAGTCTACTGGTGTTGCAAAAGTTAACCAAAGAGTTAATCCGAAGTTTTTTGGACAGGTAGAGGGTATTCTTGGTAATCGAGGTGCCTTTATGCTTCATGAAGCAACTGAGGCGGCGTCTTTGGCAATTATGACATCTATCTTTCAAGAAGGCATTAAACAGAATAGCAGCCATTACAATGAGGCACACTCTAATAGATTTCTTTCAACAAGTCATCCGGATGTAATTCACGTTGAATTTATGGATCAGTTTCGAAATACCCATACAAGAGACCCGGGCACAATGGGTCTTGAAACAAAAGCGATTAATTGGTATGTGCAAGATTATAATGGTGTAATTCACTTAGTTGAAACCATAGAGCGATAATTTGGTATGAAAAAGATTTCATTTATTTTTTTGTTACTGGTTATTACCAGTTTTACACCACGAAAAGTCACATTAAAAATAATTGCAATTATAGATGATTATAGAGATCACGGGGTAATTATTTATTACGGATGGTCTGAGCAAGGAACCTATAAAATTATTGATAGTGATACGATAATTGATAGTGATACGACAAGTAACATGGCGTTAGAACTTGGAAAAAGCTACGACCTCCTAATTTCGAGGCATGACACGGTTTTAAAGTTTAAAGATGGAATGGAGCTTTGGAATCATCCGGGTACTGGGCTGTTGTTTAATAGAAATGGAGTTGTGTTTTCCGTGGCTCCTGATGATTCAATTAAAGGGATTTATGTTCTTTGGGAAATTTTAGAGTCGGAATAGAGCCCTACAGTCATTCTATTATTAATCTGCCAGTCTCCGGGCCTTATAACCAATTTTGTAAGCGATAAATATCGTCATGACAAAGTGTGGATGCGTTGGCGCATCACCCGAACCAAGTAGATAAGTCGCCCTATGCGGCTATGCGGAACAATCCAATCAAGTATAATGACCCTGATGGTAGATGCTCAATTTGTCCTGCGGTTTACACTGTTCCGTGGCTTACGAGTATATTTGAAGCTTTATTTGTTACCACTGCTGCCGTATCTACAGCCGTTGTAATAGATATAGCAATTACTGATGTTAGCAACTTAGATGCTTCAAAATCCACTAAAAATGAAATAGATGACTCCAATAGGGACGAATATATAACTTTTTTCAGATGTGAAGGAACAGATAAACCAGCGATGCATAGTTTAGCGATGACGTGGGTTGCTATACCTCTTGGCTTAGATAATGGTCATGATGACCCTGTAAGGCATAACGATGGAGATAACTTTAGTATCTTTACATTTTGGTCTACAAGTAAAGAGAAAGCCAGAGAATTTACAAACATTAGGCAGGTGGAGTTATTTGTCCAAAATTTTTAAGGTTGAAGAAACTGTACCTAGCCCTGACTAGCATGAAGAATTGGAGGTTTTAATTCCAGGAATAGTTCGTGGGGCAACAGTAGAGGTAATTTTAAAGTGATGGAGAAGTGTAAATTAATTGAACTTTTAGAAGCAGCTGAGCAGTCTGAAATTATAATAAATTGCATTATTGATTTGCAGTCAGATGATTATTTATTAATGGTTTATGAACAGGTTTTTAATAAAAACCAACAATTTTTGGTTCTATCTAGAAGAATGAATAGTTCAAATAAGAATAGTTTATTAGGCGTAGAGAAACTATTGGCCAGACTAAAAGATTATACAAACAATGCTGTAAGAATATTAAAAATAGCCACAGAAGAGCACATGTTTTCTATATACCTTACTGAGGATAATGAAACTGTTATTGGCGTTTTATTAAATAAAAATAAAGGGAAAGATGAATCTCTATTACTTGAAAAGGAATATTTAAAAAGAGGCTTTAAGAATTTAACGCTTTGGAAGAAATAACATTTTTTGCGCTAACATTCACTTCTTTCTCCTTATAAAGTCTGATTTGGATTATACCACACCCTACTTTGACACAAAAAAGAACCCACATGCCCCACCTTCTCCTTGCGTTTGGGAATGCGCCTGCCTTATCTCAAAAAAATTAATCGGGGTGCAGGGCTGCTTGGGCACCATCTCGTACCTTTGTGGGATGCAAAAAGTCACCACCCTACTGTTAGATTTTGGAGGTATCCTCATCAACCTCCGGCCTGAAAACACGATTGAAGCGTTTATGGAATTGGGTATTTCCGAAGAAAGTCTGGCGCAACAGCGCAGCTTAACGGACCCCTTTGAGCGTGGAGAAATTTCTGAGGACGAATTTGTTGCGGGCATCCGATCGCATATGCGCACCAAATTGTTTCGGTCTTCGATAGTGGCAGCTTGGAATGCCATGTTGCTCGACTTTCCGGCGCACAGAATTTGGCAACTGCACCAATTGAAAAAGCGCTACCGCCTGATCTTGATGAGCAACACCAACGAAACACATCTAGCGGCCATCCAAAAGAAAATGGGCCGCTTGGACTACAAAAACTTTACAGGGGCTTTCGAAGCTGTGTATTACTCGCACGAACAAGGCATGCGCAAACCGGAATCGCGCTTTTTTGAACACATTTTACAGCAACACAACCTTAGCCCAAACGAGGTGCTTTTTGTGGAAGACACTCCAGAAAACCTGGTGCCAGCGAAAGCCCTAGGCATCAAAACCTATTTGCACGAACGCAACGCGGAATTTAAACCCGCTCTTGACAAAGTTCTATTAGCACTCCGTTCGTAGTTTTTGGGTGCAAGAAGCAAACGAGTTTGTTGTCTGCACCGAGTTTAGGCGTTTCGTTCAACAACACAAAACCCTCCTCTTGCAACCGCGCCATTTCTGCGTGGATATCGGTGACGTCAAAAGCTATGTGGTGAATGCCCTCGCCGCGTTTTTCTATGAATTTGGCAATCGGACTGTCGGGGTGGGTGGCCTGCAGCAACTCTATTTTGTTGGGGCCAGCTTGAAAAAACGAGGTGATTACACCTTCTGAAGCAACGCCTTCTTCTTTGTAAGCCGGTGCGCCAAATAATTTGGCAAACAACGTGTTGGAAGTGGCTAAATCTTTCACGGCTATACCGATGTGCTCTACTTTGTTCATGCTTTTGGGTGTTAATGCATCCGCTTTTTGAGGGCGTCTACTTCTTGTTGTAACTTTAAAAGATGCCGACTCAACACTTCTTTATCGAGATCGGGAGTGGGCAATGTGGGGCAAATGTAGTTTTCAAAAGACCAAATTTCCAAAACTTCTTGTACCGAAACTTCATAAGGCGGATAATCGGGATTGGTACTGCACAATTGTAGGCTGCCGCGTTGATCTAACCAATTGAATACAACCTTGAAGACAATACCGTCTGATTGCGTGACGACAATGTACGGCTTGCCTTCGCGCAGCAGTTTCCAGTCTTCCACATAACTACCCACCACAAATGACCCTTCGGATACGGGCGGCATAGAATCGCCTATGATGGGAAAAGCGCGATAGGTTTTTCCAGTATGGAGCATGGGAAGGTGCAGGCGCGGTAACTCTGAAAGGTACTCGGGATCGGCGTAACCGCTGGTGTAACCGGCTCGTGCTTTTGCGGTGACCACTTGCACGTTTTCTTCATTTTTACTGTTTACCGTAGTGGTGAGAATGCGCAGCCGTTTCCCCATAACATCGTGATCTAGACCGAGCTCTATTTCGCGGAGATCACTTTCTGCCAATTTGGATAAATCTTGCCGCAACAAGCGATCAAGGCTAATTTTGAAGTAATTGGCTATGCGCAACAGGGTGCTGACGTTGGGTTCGGCCATTTGATTTTCGTAAGCGCTGAGCGTGGAACGCGTGAGTTCAAGCTCTTGAGCGAGGTCTTCTTGTGACAACCGCTTGCGTTTGCGGAGGACTTTGAGATTTGCGTGTAACATAATTGCCGGTTTTTTGCAGGAGCAAATATAGGTATGCAGCAGCGCTTTGACAACTATTTTGACTGTGTTTTGATAATTTTTTACACATTCTTGAGTAGTGGCGGTGGCCTGCGCGAGGGACTGTAGCGGATAGCCCGGAGGACGACAACCGCTATGGAGTAGCGCAAAAAAAGCGACCTCAGGAGCTCTTTTTTGTGCGTACGGAATACGGTTGACGGCTGAGGACTAGTAGCGTAAGGCCCGACCCCCGGCGCCATACGCCGGGGGACGCGCCCAAAAAGTTCAAAAACGGAACTTATTCGGCAATGGTAACCGAAAAAGTGATATCCCAATCAATATCTCCACTATCCCAACTAGACGTGGCAGACTTGACGCCGGGCTGATGGGCCAATACTGCGCGGAAATTGCGGTCTTGTTGCGGGCCGGCGGTGGTCCAAAGGGTTTGCAAACCAACAGGAAGCACGTTTTCGTCGACATCCTCATAATTGATTGCGCCATTTCGGTCGGCTATATTGCCCGTACCTGTGGGGGAGGTAAAAAGTGCCTCGTCGAACGCAAAAAAGACTTGGTGTTCGTCGGCCTCATCCAAAATTTCGGGCATGAGGTTATAAACCGGCGACAACAAACGGTTTTCGAACACAAAAGTCAGTAGATACGTGGTGTTGGGCTTAAGTTGTGGCTGTTGCAAAATACTTGGCTCTTGGGGGCCAAAGCCATCGGGGTCTTCCCAAATGCCTTTTGCAACATCAGCGGGGTCGTTTTCATTAGTAAAAATGAACTCGATATACGTAAACTCCTCGACTTCATTTTCTGGCTCTGGCGCAGCAATGGTGTCTTTTTCGCAGGACAACAATAGTGTTGCGCAAAACAGGAGGACTAGGGAAAAGGATTTTTTCACAATTAGAAAATTTAAAATTGATAAGAAAGAGAACTGATAAAATTGATACCGAGCTCGTCGGCGAAATACCGCATGTTGTTGAGGTAATCGCGGTAGGAGGTATTGAGCGCGTTTCGGACTTCCAAATTGAGGGCGAATGGGCCTTTCTGAATGGTGATGAAAGCATGCAACAGAAAATAACCCGCAGGCGCTGCTTGAAAATCAAAAATAGGATCATTGACGGCCAACGCAGTGGTGCCCGCTACTAAATCGCGGACAGCAATAGTGCGCGGTGCTTGAAATTGCCGAAAGGTATAAGAAGGCAAAAGAGCCACAACGATATTATCTACCTTGCCAAGCTGATAAAACGAGTGTTTGAATTGCGCATGAAGGGCAATAGGAGGTTGATTGATCAGCGTTTCGTTTCGGGTTGTGTTTCGGGAGTAGATATAACTTCCGCCGATTTTTGCAGTGCCATTTTTATGGTAATTAGTGGTGTAAGTAAGGTCGGCACCTAAAAAGAGCGCGTTGGTTTGGTCAAAAATAAAGGTAGGCATAGGGCCTCTTGCAGTACCTAGCACGCCGATGGGTCTGCTAAAAATGAAATTTGTAATGTAATTGGCATAGCTGGTAATGGTAAAGCGATTTTTAGCCCCTTGCCAATCCCATTCGCTGGTGTATTTGACACTGTTTTCGGGTTGCACCTGGCTTTCGCCAATGGGCACCACACGCATGGCTTGAATAAACCCGGCAGTATCGGGCTCGTAGCGCAGCAGACCAAAAGTAGTTTGCGATTCGTGCTGGCCAAAACTGAATAGCTCGGCCATATTGGGCGGGCGCCATCCTGAGCCGATGTGGTTGCGCCACGTTGTTGTGCTCGAAACTTGGTACGTGTTTCCAAAAGAAAGGGTGCTGTTGCGGAAAGTGAAATTGTCTTGAAAAACCACTTGTCGACTATCGCGACCGGCTACAACATGTTGCTCCCAATCCAATCGAAAGCCCAATTCCCATGTGCTTTTCTCGCTTGTTGTAATAGATTCAAAGGCGTAGGCACTGTAGCGAGAGCTGGCATAATTGGGTATAAAAGGCGTAATAGAGGTCCCTGGGTTGTTGGTGTTGTTTTGCGAAAAATACTGGACACCCCAGGCGCCCTTGACCTTTTCTGTCCATTGATGTTCCCACTCCAATTGCACATCGCTAGTGGAGAGGGACAAATCTAAAATGGGTAAATCGGCATTGCGGCGGACATCAAATTCTTTGCGGGCGTTCCATTGCTGCGCCATGCGTAAAACAAGGGTGCTTTTTTCAAAATGGCGGGCCACTTCAGCTGTGGCCATGTGGTGTTGCACCCGTTGATTCGGCTCGTTGATGGCGTAAGAAAACGGTTGAATATAGGTGGGCTTGGAGGCTTCCATATTGCGGATGAGCGCCGGACCACTGTTGCCTATAGCTGCGCGGAGGATGCCCCAGTTTTGTTGCACGCTGCTGAGCTGCGACTTTACCGCCCATTTTCTATAGCGGTAGCGCAAACCGCCTTGAACCGCATAGTCACGCGCGCCGGTGTTGGTGAGTCTGTAATTAGGTGCTTTTCTGTCGCCAATACGGTTGGCGTTTGCACCAATGTGGTAACTGAAATTCTTTCCGCCACGGCCCAATTGCACGTTGCTGCCATAGCCGCGGCCATTGGTTTGAAAAGTTGTGGTTGCTTTGCCGTAGAAAGGGTTGTTGAAACGCAGATTTTGACTTTCGATAAGAACGGCGCCCCCGAGAGCATCAGGCCCATACTTCACTCCAGCAGCACCTTTCACCACCGTGATGGCCGCCGCCCCTACCACGTCAATTTCTGGCGCATGATCGGTGCCCCAATTTTGAAAACCGTGCTTAAAACCGTTGTTGAGCATCAGAATGCGATTGCCATAAAGTCCGTGAATAACAGGAAGCTGAATATTGGTACCTGTAGAAATGAACGTCACCCCATCGATTTGTGAGAGCGTTTCTCCCAAACCGGCGCTACTGTTCCTACTAAAGTCTTTGTCTGATAACGTAAGCTGTGGCAAGGCTTTCAAACCATTCTCGCGAGGCTGCTCAGCAGAAACGGTGACCACAGCAAGTGCTTGGGGCTGTGCCTTCAGTGCAATGGTGTTTAATTGATTAGCCAGAAGCGTGACCGTTTGGGATTGATACCCAAAGTAAGACACCGTGGCGAGGACTTGCTGTGCTGCGCTCGTGGTATGAAAAGTTCCGTCAGCAGCTGAATGCAATGGACTCAGTGAAGTATCTTCAAACGCAACTGTTGCCCCAACTATGGGGTCGTTGGTTTGTGCGTCCAACACAACACCCCGCAGCAAAACACCCTGCCCAACAAGTGGGCCAAGCTGAAAAAAGAAAAAAAGCAAAGCGACAAAAGGCTTACGCGGATTCATGGTGTTGTAAAACAGTTATGTGAACTAGAATAGGTAGTCAAACCCAAGATTTAGGTGCATTACCACACCAATGATTTTGGCGATGCAAAACTATAAATTTAGACCTGTCTAACAAATATTTTCGACAACTGTTTTTAAAAAGTTTTTACTTGCGCAAATATAGAGGCAATAAAACAGGTGGATTGACGGCATAATTATGCGGGCGTTTATAATACAAAATCCAAATAGCAACAATGTTCTGCGTGGAAAGAACGCGTAAAAAATGCATGTTTCTAGAACTCTACAAATCCATTACATTTGCGAAAACAATAGACAAATAGCCATGCACAAACGCTTATCCTTGTATTTCGCGCTACTACTAGCCTTTCCCCTATTCATAACTGCCCAAACGGTGATGTCACCAGAATTACTTTGGCAATTAGGCAGGGTATCCTTAGACGCAGTTTCGCCAGACGGCAAGCAAGTGCTTTACGGCGTCACCCATTATGACATAGGCGAGAACAAGGGAAGTAGAGCCCTATATGTAATGGACTTAGAGACACAAACGCCCAATTTATTACTAGATGTACCATCGAGTTTGTCAGGTGGGCAGTATTTCCCAGACGGCAAGCGGATTGGTTTTTTAATGGATGGCCAGTTTTACTCGGTTGCCACTAATGGCGCAGATTTGCAGCAGCACACCGATATAGCCGGTGGTATTTTTGCAGCGAAAGTGATGGGCAGCAAAGATGGGTTGCGATTGCTCTTTGGCAAAAAAGTAAAAGCGTTTGAAAATACAGCCGATAAATATCCGGGGTTACCAAAGGCAAACGCATTCGTAATTGATGATTTAATGTACCGGCATTGGGACCATTGGAGCGACGAATTTGTCAATCATTTGTGTATTGCAACGCTTCCGCTAATGGGCATGACCAGTGCCTACACCGACCTGAATGAAGGCGAACCTTACCACACACCACAAGTACCCTTTGGCGGCAGCGCCGATTACGATTTTCACAACAACAAAGTGGTGTACAGCAGTAAAAAACTAACGGGTAAAGATTACGCAACAAGCACCAATACCGAAGTCTACCTCCATGATTTAACGTCGGCAACCGTTACCAACCTATCCGAAGGACTGCCTGGCTACGACCAACATCCCGTGTTTTCGCCCGATGGAAAATTTGTGGCGTGGAACAGCATGGCGACACCCGGTTTTGAATCCGATGTAAACGACATTATTCTCTACGATTTAAAAACCAAAAAGCGCTATCATGTTCTCAAGGAGCTAGGGCGCTACAAAGACCTTACCTTCAACAACGTGCAATGGGGCAAAGACGCCAAAACCCTTTACGCAAGCGTGCCCATTGATGGCACGGTTCAACTTGTCAAAATCAGCATTCGCCAGTTCAACAGCAAAGGGTTCAACGCCACACTAACCTTTGAAACAGAAGGGCAATACAATTTTGGGTCGTTTGGTTTAGCCGGCAATCAGCTCATTGCTGAGCGCCAAGACATGAACAACGCGACAGAACTCTTTTTGGTAGACGGCATTTCCAAAAGTGGCACACAGTTGACCAACGTCAACACAGGCATTTACCAGCGCATTGGCAAGAGCAAAATAGAGAAGCGGATGGTACCCACCAGCGATGGCAAGGAAATGTTGACTTGGGTGATTTATCCACCCGATTTTGATGCGACCAAAAAATACCCTGCGCTGCTGTATTGTCAGGGAGGGCCACAGAGTCAAGTTTCGCAATTTTACAGTTTCCGATGGAATTTTCAACTGATGGCAGCTGCGGGCTACATTGTAGTAGCGCCCAATAGAAGAGGGCTCCCCGGATTTGGTGAGGAATGGAACGCCGCCATCAGTGGTGATTGGGGTGGGCAACCCATGCGCGACTACCTCGCCGCCATAGACCACGTGGCCGCAGAGCCGTTTGTAGATGAAAACAGTTTAGGTGCCGTGGGCGCGAGTTACGGCGGCTACAGCGTTTACCTATTGGCAGGCATCCACGAAAATCGTTTCAAGGCTTTGATTTCCCACTGTGGGCTTTTCAACATGGACAGTTGGTACGGCACCACAGAAGAGTTATTTTTTGCCAATCACGACATTGGAGGCCCCTATTGGGAGACCCCATTGCCCAAGGCCTATACTGAGTACAACCCCATCAAGTACGTAGACCAGTGGACAGCGCCCATTTTGGTCATTCACGGCGGCAAAGATTTTAGAGTGCCCGAAAACCAAGGCATGGAAGCCTTTCAGGCGGCGCAATTGCGGAACATTCCCTCCAAGTTTCTGTATTTCCCGGAAGAGGGTCACTGGGTACTCAAGCCACAAAACGGATTGATTTGGCACCATGAGTTTTTCTCTTGGCTAGATGGTTGGTTGAAGTAAGTATTCAGGGCTGGGATGGGGATTTTGTTTTGCAGGTATGCGGCGTTTTCTTGAGTGGTTTAGATGCGCTGTCGCGCTTAGGTTTAGAGCAGCAGGCTAGGTCGCCTGCTGTTTGGGTTTAGACAGGTCGGCTGTTGCCGTCCTTGGTTTAGAGGTTGAGTAGGGAAGCGGCGTTTTCTTGAGTGGTTTAGATGCGCTTCGCGCTTTGGTTTAGCTCCGCCGGCTAGGTCGCCTGCTTGTCCTAAAATAAGTTTACACAAAAAAGTGTAAACATGTCAAAAGAAAGTAAAGCCATTTTAGGACAATGGCGCAACAACAGGCTGTATTTTTCTGATCATGAAAAAAAGCTAATCATTGAAGAC
>JAIULY010000103.1 GCA_022565875.1 Schleiferiaceae bacterium
AAACCTTCATAAACCTTCATAAACCTTCATAAACCTTCATAAACCTTCATAAACCTTCATAAACCTTCATAAACCTTCATAAACCTTCGTGAACCTCCGTGCGCTCTGTGCAACCAAAAAGAGCGTGAAATGAATAACACAAGTGAGTCGCCGGCGGCTTTTTATCGTAAGTTTGTGCAAATTTTTTTCCGTGGATACTATTGCCCATTATTTCCCAAATTGTTCGGCCCTTCAAATGGAAAAGTTCCAGGCGCTTAAGCCGTTATACGACGAATGGAACGCCCAAATCAATGTCATCAGCAGAAAAGACATGGACGCTTTTTTTGAGCGACATGTGCTTCATAGTCTTGGCGTTGCAAAAGTGCAGCCTTTTTTACCAGGAGCCTCTATTCTCGATGTGGGAACAGGTGGTGGTTTTCCCGGCATTCCCTTGGCTGTACTTTTTCCCGAAACGCAATTCTTGTTAGTTGATTCGATTGGAAAAAAAATAAAGGTGGTAGATGCTGTGGCCGAAGCACTGGAATTGCAAAATGTGCGCACGCTGCACGGTCGAGCGGAATCTGTAAAAGAAAAGTTTGATTTCGTGGTGAGTAGGGCCGTTACACAAATGCCTGATTTCTACAGGTGGGTGAAAGGTAAATTCAAAAAGGAGCATTTACACGAACGTGAAAATGGCATATTATACCTCAAAGGTGGTGATCTTCGCGCGGAACTCGCGCCTTTTGGTAAGGAACGCTGTAAAGTATTCCAATTAACCCATTTTTTTAATGAGCCTTTTTTCGAAACTAAAGCCGTGGTATGGCTTAAAGGGCATTAAGTTGAAGCAGTAAGGAATATGAACACAACGCATTCGTTTTTTTTAGGACTGGTTCTCGTTCTTGTTTTGAGTGTTGTGAGCTGCAAACCCAAACAAAAAACCATTGACAAGCAAGAGGTTGAGGTGTTTGTAGAAAGCAAAGAACAAGAGGTTGTTGAAGGAAATCCCAGCCAATTGTGGAAGAAGCGCGCCGACGAAGGCATGCTGATTCATGTATACGGTACTGAGCCCTTTTGGTCGTTGTCGGTATATGCAGATTCCATGCTCTTCACAACGCCCGATTTTAGATGGCCATTGGTTTTGCTAGGAGATTTTGATGTGCCAAGCATTGACCACTTAATCTTGAAAGGGACACATGAAGGAGGCGAGGCCATTTTGGTGTTGTTGGAAGAGGGGTGCTCCGATCAAATGAGTGATGTGGTAAACCACTACACCGCACAGCTCGACTTAAACGATTTTGTCTCGGGTACAACCATGCAATTGCTAGGGTGTGGAAATTTTGTTGCGGGAAAAGGTCATTAATTTTTTTAGACCTTGCAGTCTGAAATTAACTTTAAGCAAAGCCAAAGCATTATCTGATTCTCAAAACAAATTTAATTACATTGATAATTGCCTACTCCGAAAATTCACTTTCTGCAAACTTCTGAGTTGTGCCTAGACTAAAGCCACAAATTATTATTAGTTAGAAGTCAATAAAAGTTTTGGCTAAATCGATTTTGATTGAAATCATCCATCTAGGTGAGGTTTCAAAAATATTTTCAACCAAAAAACTTCAAAAAGCAAAAATAAATTTGTCTAGTTGGTTTTTTTTTTTTTTTTGCGCAAAATTCTTAATCATGAAAAATATTCTACTATTTGCGGCCTTCAGTATGGTAATTCTGTTTACATCCTGCAAATTGAAACCCGGAGACGGACAACCTGCTGTTCCAGCAACAAGAACCTTCCAAAATCCACTTTGGAACACTTACTACTCCAATGGTACTTCAACCACTACTGAATTGGTTTCTTTTAGGTACACGGTAGAAGTGTTGACCACTGATGATAACTTTAATCCAATTCAATACAGTGGGTCACCAATAACACAAAATATTCCACGAGAACCTTCGTCAGCAAGAATTAACCCAATTACCGTTGACCTATCTCAGCCTCAAGGTGCAACATTAATTTTAACAAATATCTCCATTTTATCTAGAGACTGTGGTTGGCCTATACAGGGGCATGCTTATTCTGCTGATAGTGGTGGAGAAGCAGAATACAGGAGCCTAGGAACCGTAGATAAATACCCAAGTAACAAATTTATCTCATGGGTTGATTTTGAAGAATATTGGGCTGAAGAATGCAATTAATCATTAACAATTTTAAACAAATTATTATCATGAAAAAATTTTTCATTTTTTTTACACTGGGGCTTGCACTTAGTGCTTGCACCAAAGAGACAGATAAAGAACCAAAATCTCAGGGAGTCTTTAATCCGCTACATGATTTAGGATCTATACTATCATTTAGCGATGATTACGACTTTATGATTCTAAGTACTTTTAGTACCCCTGCATCGGGGTGGCAGCCTTTTGATCTCAATAGAGGTGCTGCAAATTTGCGAGCTGGATCTGATGATGGAATACATCATGGTGAGTTATTTATTAACAGCCATGAATTAGCTTTTAATGGTTTTAATTACCAGGTGATGGACACTATTAAACCATCGGGTTTTGTCGGACAACATGCAAGCTTTGACTTTTCTAGTAATGGTGGTACTATTCCATCCTTTTCAGTGCAAAAGCATGTTCCAATGCAGACGGACCTAACATTTACTGGCTTGGTTGACGGGAAAATACCAACAGGAGGTGGTAACCTGTCGATAACTTGGACTCCCGATAGCCAATTCCCTCAATATGGGAAAGCTGTGTTTTTCTTTTTTTACACATCGCTTAATGGAAATGTAATTTCAAAAAATATTGTTGTAGAAGATAGCGATGGAAATTTGGTTATCCCAAGTGGATTTTTAGCTGATTTTGAAGATGACAAGAGATTGGATGTTATGTATTTAAAGGGCTATCATGACTTAGAAGTAATTAGCGATAAGAAAATCGACTTTCAATTTATTGGCCACAGTTGGAGGCCCTTAACTTTTGAGGGATATCAACCGGAATAAGATAATAGAATCAAAAGTGTTAACCATGGGGCTGATTCGAAAAGGATGATTGCAATCAAAATAGAAGGGGAGGCAGTTTTTGGGCTGGAGCTCTTTAATTGTCAGTGGCGAATCAAAGACCTCTAAGCAATTCAGCCTTCGGCAGAAAGGGACTTTCCGAAGAGAGCTCGACCTTTTACCTGTACTAGTGGTTTGTAAAGGAAATTTAAAAAAGCACGACTTCTAAATTTTGAAGCGTGCTTTTTTTTCTCAGTTTTGTAGGCCTTTATTGGAGCGACGTGGACTTCTAAAAATCCAATGCTGTTTTCTGAATCCTGACAAAATTAGGTGCGCGCAAACAGATTCCTTACTTTTGCGGAAAATTAAAAACAAACACAATTATGCCAAAAGGTTTTTATAAAGTACCGGTGGCGGTAAACGAGCCCGTAAAAAGCTACGCTCCCGGATCACCCGAAAGAAAATCACTTCAAGCAACGTACGATAAAATGTGGTCGGAGACACTCGATATTCCGATGATAATAAATGGTGAAGCCGTAAGAACCGGTGCCACCCAGCGTGTTATTTGTCCTCACGATCACCAGCAGCCTGTAGGCAAGTACCATTTGGGTACAACGGAGCATATTCACCAAGCTATTAACACCGCATTAGCAGCAAAAGAAAAATGGGAAAGTATGGCATGGGAGCACCGCGCCTCGATCTTTTTGAAGGCTGCCGAATTAATTGCAGGCCCCTACCGCGATCGCTTGAACGCTGCTACCATGATCAATCAGGGCAAAAATGTATTCCAAGCAGAGATTGATGCCGCTTGTGAAACCATCGACTTCTTGCGCTTTAATGTGCAATACATGACTGAAATCTACAACCAACAAGTCGATAGTGCCCCCGGCATTTGGAATCGCATAGAGCACCGCCCGTTAGAAGGCTTTACTTTCGCCATCACCCCATTCAACTTTACTGCAATTTCTGCCAACTTACCAGCCTCCATGGCTATGATGGGCAATGTGGTCGTATGGAAGCCGAGTTTTAGTCAAACCTATTCGGCCCATGTGTTAATGGAGATTTTTATGGAAGCAGGTCTGCCAGCTGGGGTCATTAATATGATTTTTACTGACCCTCAAGAAACTGCTGATATTGTTTTCAATCACGCCGATTTTAGCGGGTTGCACTTCACGGGGTCTACGCACGTTTTTCAAAACATTTGGAAGACGATAGGAAACAACATTCACAAATACAAAACCTACCCACGCATTGTTGGCGAGACAGGGGGTAAAGACTTTGTTTTGGCGCACCCATCCGCCAATGCGCGTCAAGTGGCGACAGCATTGTTGCGCGGGGCATTCGAGTACCAAGGGCAGAAATGTTCAGCGGCTTCTCGCGGGTATATCCCCAGTAATTTGTGGCCAGAAGTGTCTCGTATTCTTAAAGAAGACTTAGCCACAGTAAAAATGGGAAGTCCACGCGAGTTTGACAATTTCGTCAACGCGGTGATTCACGAGGGGTCATTTGATAAGCTAGCCAGTTATATCGACAACGCCAAGAAGGACAGTGGCGTTGAGATACTTTCTGGAGGGAACTACGACAAGAGCAAAGGCTACTTTGTGGAACCAACCGTTTTGGTGGTAGAAGACCCGCAATACGTAACCATGCGCGAAGAATTGTTTGGTCCCGTACTTACCTTATATATATACAACGCCGACAAATGGGAAGAGGTGCTTGAAGTGGTAGATAGCACTTCAGTGTATGGACTTACAGGCGCGATCCTTTCTGGAGATCGCTACGCCATTGAAGAAGCGACCTGGAAATTGCGCAATGCCGCTGGAAACTTCTACATCAACGATAAGCCCACAGGGGCAGTAGTTGGTCAACAGCCATTTGGCGGAGCACGAGGTAGTGGTACCAATGACAAAGCAGGTAGCATGCAAAACCTTTTGCGTTGGGTAAGCGCTCGAACGATAAAGGAAACATTTGTTACCCCAGAAGATTATCGCTACCCATTTTTGGCAAAAGACAAATAGAAATCAATAGCAATTTGAATAGAAGACCGTCCTTGTGGCGGTCTTTTTTATGGGTAGAATGGTGAATTTATACGCCGCGGCAACCCCCTCAGAATTATTTAAATAAATTTTCACGGAAGTAGTTGTGAGACAGATTTTTTGTTTTACTTTTGCAGTCCCTTAAAAATAAAGGGTATCGAATTCAATATTAGCGTATAATAATTAAGGTATCGTATGCCAACTATTCAACAGTTAGTCCGCAAAGGAAGAAACAAGGTAGAAAAGAAGAGCAAGTCTGCCGCACTAGATGCTTCTCCCCAGCGTAGAGGAGTATGCACGCGGGTGTATACGACTACTCCAAAGAAGCCAAATTCAGCAATGCGTAAAGTAGCGCGTGTGAGACTGACCAACGGAAATGAAGTGAACGCTTACATTCCCGGAGAAGGTCATAACTTACAGGAGCACAGTATTGTATTGGTAAGAGGAGGTCGTGTAAAAGACTTGCCAGGTGTGAGGTATCACATCGTTCGAGGCGCCTTGGATACAGCCGGTGTAGACGGAAGAATGCAACGCCGCTCCAAGTATGGAACGAAGCGTCCAAAAGCAAAAAAATAACCAGAGGTAATAATTAAAGCTCATGAGAAAAGCAAGAGCCAAAAGAAGGCCAGTACTTCCAGATCCCAAATTCAACGATCAGTTGGTAACACGTTTTGTGAACAACTTGATGTATGATGGTAAAAAGAGTACAGCCTTCACAATTTTTTACGATGCGTTAGACATCGTAGCGGCCAAGACGGAGCAACCCAACGGGTTGGAAGTTTGGAAGCAGGCACTTACTAATGTAATGCCCCACGTGGAAGTTCGCAGTAGAAGAGTAGGAGGTTCAACCTTCCAAATTCCAATGCAAATCCGCCCGGAGCGTAAAGTTTCTATGGCTATGAAATGGCTTATCGGGTATTCCCGCAAGCGCAACGAAAAAACAATGGCTGCTCGTTTGGCTGCTGAAATCGTTGCCGCGTCCAAGGAAGAAGGTGCAGCTGTTAAGAAGCGTGTAGATATTCACAAAATGGCTGAAGCCAACAAGGCTTTCTCACATTTTAGATTCTAAATCCAAAAAGGCTAAATTAAAATGGCAAAGAAAAGAGATTTAAGATACACGCGGAACATTGGTATTAGTGCACACATTGATGCTGGAAAAACAACTACATCAGAGCGTGTTCTTTATTATACCGGTGTAAGTCATAAAATTGGTGAGGTGCACGATGGTGCAGCCACAATGGACTGGATGGCGCAAGAGCAGGAGCGTGGTATCACCATTACTTCAGCTGCAACTACTTGTTTTTGGAAATACCCAACGGTGCAAGGGCAACCTACCGATGAGACCAAAGAATACAAGTTGAATATTATCGATACCCCAGGTCACGTTGACTTTACAGTTGAAGTGGAGCGCTCTATGCGTATCCTCGATGGCGCCGTAGCTTTGTACTGCGCCGTAGGTGGTGTTGAGCCACAATCTGAAACGGTATGGCGTCAAATGGATAAATACAAAGTGCCTAGAATTGGTTTTGTTAACAAAATGGACCGTTCTGGCGCTGACTTCTTTAAAGTGGTTGGACAAGTGAAAGAACGCTTAGGCGCTAACGCTGTTCCATTGCAAGTGCCAATCGGTGCTGAAGCTGACTTTAAAGGAGTGGTTGACTTGATTTCAAAAAAAGGAATTATTTGGGATGACGACACACAAGGTATGACATATAGCTTGGTGGATGTTCCTGAAGATCTTGTTGAAACAGTTGACGAATACAGAGAAAAATTAATTGAAGCTATCGCCGAGTATGACGATGCTTTGATGGAGAAATTCTTCGAAGATTCAGACTCTATTTCAGAGGAAGAAATCATTGCAGCAGTTCGCAAGGCAACAATCGATATGAGCATTGTGCCTATCATGTGTGGTTCTGCTTTCAAAAACAAAGGCGTACAGTCTATGCTTGACGCAGTAATGCGTTACTTGCCTTCGCCAATGGATATCGAATCGGTTACGGGTATCGACCCCCAAACCGATGATGAAGTTATTCGTCGCCCCGATACAGATGAGCCGATGTCTGCGCTTGCATTCAAAATCGCAACTGACCCCTTCGTAGGTCGCTTGTGTTTCTTCCGTGTTTATTCTGGTAAGATTGATGCTGGTTCTTACGTGTACAATCCTAGAACCAACAAGAAAGAACGTATTTCACGTATCTTCCAAATGCACTCCAATAAGCAAAATCCTGTTGATGTCATTGAGGCAGGTGATATCGGAGCTGGTGTTGGTTTTAAAGATATCCGCACCGGTGACACATTGTGTGACGAGAAGAAGCAAATTGTACTTGAGTCTATGAGCTTCCCTGAGCCTGTTATTGGTATCGCAGTAGAACCAAAAACTCAGGCTGATGTGGATAAAATGGGTACAGCTTTGGCTAAATTGGCTGAAGAAGATCCAACCTTCCGCGTTCATACCGACGAGAATTCTGGTCAAACAGTAATTTCTGGTATGGGTGAGTTGCACCTCGATATTATCGTTGACCGTATGCGTCGCGAATTTAAAGTAGAGTGTAACCAAGGCGCACCACAGGTTCAATACAAAGAAGCCGTTACAGCTACTATAGATCACAAAGAAGTTTACAAAAAACAAACGGGTGGTCGTGGTAAGTTTGCAGATATCGTGTTTAAATTGGGTCCTGTTGATGAAGGATTCGAGGGAGCATTGCAGTTTGTGAACGAAATCAAAGGTGGTAACATTCCACGTGAATTTATTCCTGCCGTAGAGAAAGGTTTCAAAGAAGCCATGAAAAATGGTCCTTTAGCTGGCTACGAAATGGACACCTTGAAAGTTGTATTAACAGATGGATCTTTCCACCCTGTGGATTCTGATGCCCTTTCATTTGAAATGGCAGCCAAGATAGGTTACCGCGATGCTTGTAAAAAGGCAGGTGCTGTACTTCTTGAGCCGATCATGAAGCTAGAGGTGGTTACCCCAGAAGAAAACATGGGTGATGTAGTAGGCGATTTGAACAAACGTAGAGGACAAGTAGACGGAATGGATTCTAGAAATGGAGCTCAAGTTATCCGAGGAAAAGTGCCTTTGAGCGAAATGTTCGGTTACGTTACTTCATTGCGTACCCTTTCTTCCGGTAGAGCAACCAGCTCTATGGAGTTCAGTCACTATCAAGAAACGCCAAGAAACGTTTCTGAAGATGTAATAGCAAAAGTTAAAGGTCAACCTGCATAATAAGATCATGAGTCAGAAGATCAGAATCAAATTGAAGTCTTACGATCACAACCTCGTTGATAAGTCAAGCGAGAAAATTGTTAAGACAGTGAAGAGTACAGGTGCAGTAGTCAACGGTCCAATACCGTTGCCTACTAACAAACGCATCTACACAGTACTCCGCTCACCACACGTAAACAAGAAATCTAGAGAGCAGTTTGAGTTGAGCTCATACAAGCGCTTGCTAGATATCTACAGTTCTTCATCCAAAACGATTGACGCTTTGATGAAGCTCGAGTTGCCAAGTGGTGTTGAAGTAGAGATAAAAGTTTAATTAATCATTTAAGAATTCCAGATTATGCCAGCATTAATTGGTAAGAAAGTTGGAATGACCAGCATCTTCACAGACGAAGGAAAAAACATTCCTTGTACTGTACTCGAGCTCGGCCCCTGTGTGGTTACTCAAGTAAAATCTGTAGATGTCGATGGTTATAGTGCGTTGCAACTTGGTTTCGGAGAAGCCAAAGAGAAGCACACTACAAACGCCGAATTGGGTCATTTTAAGAAAGCAGGTGTAAAACCCGCTAAAAAAGTATTTGAGGTTCGTGACTTCAATACGGCTGAATTCAACGTTGGTGACGAAATTAAAGCAGATTTATTCCTAGAGGGTGAGTTTGTGGATGTTGTCGGAACTAGCAAAGGAAAAGGTTTCCAGGGTGTTGTGAAACGCCATGGATTTGGAGGAGTTGGTCAAGCAACCCACGGACAGCACAACCGTTTGAGAGCTCCTGGTTCTATTGGAGCAGGTTCATATCCCGGTCGTGTATTCAAAGGTATGCGTATGGCTGGAAGAACAGGTGGAGCAAGAACGAAAGTTCAAAACCTACAAGTTCTTAAAGTTGACGCCTCCAAAAACTTAGTTGTAGTTAAGGGGTCAGTGCCAGGCGCTAAAAATTCATATGTAATTGTTGAGAAGTAATGGAACTATCAATATTAGACAGCCAAGGTAAAGATACCGGTCGCAAAATTTCTCTCAAAGATGAAGTTTTCGGAATAGAAGCAAATGAGCACGCCATTTATATGGAAGTGAAGCGTTACTTAGCGTCACAGCGTCAAGGAACCCACAAAAGTAAAGAGCGTGCAGAGATTGCTAGAACTACAAAAAAACACCATAAGCAAAAAGGCACCGGTGGCGCGCGTTACGGTTCTTTAAAGGGACCATTGCACCGCGGTGGGGGTACGGCCTTCGGACCACGCCCGAGAGATTATAGCTTCAAACTCAACAAGAAATTTAGACGTTTAGCTAAAATCTCCGCACTCAGCGCAAAGGCACAAGCCAATGCCATTATGGTGGTTGAAGATTTGAAATTTGATGCGCCAAAGACAAAGTCATTTATCCAAGTGTTAAGTGCTTTAGGCCTTGAAAATAAAAAATCTTTGTTTGTCCTTGCAGATAAGGATAAAAATGTATATTTGTCGTCCCGAAATTTACAGGGCGCCAATGTTGTAGAGTCCTCAATGTTAAATACTTATCAAATTATGAATGCTAATAATTTGGTATTAACAGAAGGCTCGGTAAGAAAAATTGAATCCGTATTAAGCGCATAAGCAATGGATATTATCATAAATCCGATCATCACCGAAAAGGCAAACGAGGCCAGCGAAGAACTAAATCGCTACACTTTCAATGTTCGCAGAGATGCCAACAAAGTGGAAATTAAAAAAGCCATCGAAGCCTTATATGGTGTTAACGTAGAGAAAGTTCGCACAGCCATTATGCCTGCCAAGAAAGTAAGCAGAATGACCAAAGCTGGTTTTATTCAGGGTTCAACTGGATCATGGAAGAAAGCGGTTGTGGAAGTTGCAAGCGGTGAGATCATTGACTTATACAGCAATTTATAATTGACATGGCAGTAAGAAAATTAAAACCGATTACACCCGGGCAACGCTTTCGCATCGTTGTTGACTATGGCGGACTATCCAAAACAGCTCCTGAGAAGAGTTTGTTAGAGCCAAAAAGACGCAAGGGTGGCCGTAATGATAGTGGAAAAATGACCATGCGCTATGTTGGTGGAGGTCACAAACAGCAGTA
>JAIULY010000104.1 GCA_022565875.1 Schleiferiaceae bacterium
ACCTCAATGCCTTGGTGAAGCAGCAAGCCGAAAAAGGAGTTTTGCGCGCTGTTCCGCTCGAGAAGGAATTTGTGATAGCTTTGGGTAAACTACCACGACCCTCCAAGAAGAAAAGTAGCAACTAGGTGTTATTCAGCTACAAGTGCTTGAATATGTTCCGTAATGTTTTGCAAGTTTTTCCGTCCTTCTAAAAATTGAAGTTCCATGATAAAGCTCAATCCGGCAACTTCGGCGCCTAGTTTTTCAATAAGGGCTGCCGCCGCTTTTGAGGTGCCACCCGTGGCGAGTACATCATCGTGAATCCATATCCTGTCAGCAGCTCTGATGCTATCCGTATGCATTTCAATAGTAGCCGACCCGTATTCGAGGTCGTATTGTTGTGAGACGGTTTCAGCTGGGAGTTTGCCTTTTTTGCGAATCATTACAAAAGGAAGATCCAACGCCATGGCAATGGCAGGGCCCAATAAAAATCCGCGGCTTTCTATACCCGCAATTGCTGTAGGACGCGCTTTTTTTGCATGCTCAGCAAGTGTGGCTACGGCGAGTTTGCACAAATCGGGTCTCAAAAAAAGTGTGGAGATGTCTTTGTACGAAATGCCAGGCTTAGGGAAGTCTTCTATGGTGCGAATTGCAGATTTGAATTGATTGTCGACTCTCATTTTTCTTGTTGTTTATTGTATAATGTTCTCACTTTATCTAAATCTGCAGGCGTATCTACAGGGATGCTGCTGTGCTGTGTAATCCCTACTCGCAATGCATTGCCGTTTTCTATCCATCGCAATTGCTCAAGCGACTCTAGCAATTCCAGCTTGCCGGGTTTTAGGTTTGAAAATTCCCGCAATGCTTTTGGGGTGTACCCGTAAATACCTAGGTGTTTGTAAAACGTATGCTTTGCAAGCCACTGCTCTCTGGGCACGTCGCGAAGATAGGGAATAACGGCTCTACTAAAGTACATGGCGTTTTGCGCTGCATCGAGTACCACGAACACTTCGCTGTTGTTTTGCAATTCGTCTTCGTGTAAAGCTGGTGTTGCCAGTGTGGCGAAAGCTACCGTGGGATCAGTAAAGCACTGGGTAAGCTCGCGCAATGTGGCCGGGTGCAACAAGGGTTCGTCGCCTTGTATGTTGATGATAACGTCGAATTGGTTTTTTGTTTCGTTAGTAATGATTTCCCAGGCCTCCAAACATCTTGAACTCCCGTTGATATGGTCTGGAGATGTCATCACACACCGACCACCAAAAGATGTAACGACGGCAGCAATTCTTTGATCGTCTGTGGCTACATAGACTGCGTCAAGGGCTTGGGATGCCGCTTCGTAAACGTGTTGTATCATGGGTTTGCCGCCGATGTCGGCCAGTGGTTTGCCCGGCAACCGACTACTGCTGAATCGGGCTGGTATGATGCCTACAATTTTTTTCATGGCGTTTCTGTTGTTTTTGATGGGTGAGTAGCGGATGTGTTTTCGGATTTTGATAAGACCCACATGCCGATAAAGGTGATAAAACCATTTAACGGCAGTAATTCAAAACTAAATGTATAGCCCAGCCATTGCGTGGAAAAGCTCTTCAAAAGGAAGCACAACAGCGGAGAAAGGACTGCAATGTAGGGTACCCACTTATCTCGGACCTGTTTTTTGGTGAGCAGTCCAAAGGCAAAGAAGCCTAAAAGAGGGCCATAGGTATAGCCTGCAATTTCAAATATGGTTTCAATTATGGTTTTTGAAACAAAGGGTCTGCTGCCAACAATCACCAAAAACATAACTACCGCAACTCCCCAATGAACGCGTTTGCGAATGCGGTACTGAGCTGCTTTTGGTTGGTTCTCAAACCGCAGGATATCAATGCAAAAGGAGGTTGTAAGTGATGTCAAGGTAGAGTCGGCCGAGCTGTAGGCTGCCGCGGTTAGGCCAAAGATAAAAAAGAAGCCTACCCAAGGCGAAAGTGTACCTCCCATGGCGATGGCCGGGTAGAGCCTGTCGCCTGTTTCTGCAAGCCCAAGGGATGCTGCATAATCGTACAACAAGATGCCTAGGGACAAAAACATCACGTTGACAACAATTAAACTTGTGCTAAACCAAAACATGTTTTTCTGAGCATCGTGCAAGGATTTACAGGTGAGGTTTTTTTGCATCATGTCTTGGTCTAGCCCGGTCATGGCAATGGCCAAAAAGATGCCGCTAATAAATTGTTTTGCGAAGTGCCGCTTGTCGCTACCAAAGTTGTCCCAGAAAAACACCTGTGATTGAGAGCTGTCTACAATATAACAGACAAAGGATTGCTCCGGTTGTAGCAGTTTGTCTTTTAGAATAAAAATGGTGAACCCAACAGCCAAGAGCATAAATAGGGTTTGCAACGTGTCTGTATATACAATGGTTTTAATGCCGCCTTTATTGGTATAAACCATTATGAGCAACAATGCTCCAGCAACGGTTGCCCAAAAAGGCACGCCAAAAGGTTGTAAAACCAAAAAGTGCAGCACATCAGCCACGACATACAGGCGAAAGGCACTGCCTAACAAGCGCGAAACGAGAAAAAACCAAGCACCAGTGTAATACGTGTTGCTGCCAAATCGCTGACCTAAATACGTATAAATAGAGGTGAGGTTGAGTTTATAATACAGCGGCAATAGAACTAGGGCAATGATGCCGTACCCCACCAAATAGCCGAATACGGTTTGTAAATAGGAAAATTGAGAGCCATCTACCCAACCCGGTACACTTATAAAAGTAACCCCCGAGAGCGAAGCACCAATCATGCCGAAGGCCACAACGTACCAAGGTGAATTGCGATTGCCTTTGAAGAAGCTTTCATTGGAGTCATCGCGACCCGTGTAAAAACTGATGACAATCAAGCAGCCAAAGTACAAGGCAATCAATCCAAAAATTAAAACAGGACTCAATATTGTGCGGTTTAAAATTGCGTCCGCAATGTTACGAAGACTAACGAAATTGTAAGGACTCAAATCTTTCCTTTCCCAAAAAAGTTACTAGAGACGCGGACTTTGGTTAAAGTTTTTTTGTTGTGACGGTGCTGTTCAGGAAAAAAACACCACTGTTTTTACAACATTAGAAGCGCATAGGATGAAAAAGGATGTGAGAGGTACGATGTAGTTCGACTTTAAGTGTTTCATTGTGAAAGCTTAAAATGAGTTCAAAAAAAAATAACTATTTTTTAAAATTTCACTTGTGGGTTTCGTTAGCGGTCATATATTTGCACCCGTTAAACAAAGAGACGCACTGCTACTCAAAGTTTACAAATTGGTCTGGTAGTTCAGTTGGTTAGAATACCTGCCTGTCACGCAGGGGGTCGCGGGTTCGAGTCCCGTCCAGACCGCAAAAAAAAGCTCAACAATTTTGTTGAGCTTTTTTTATGCAATGAAGTTTAGGTTATGGGTTATACCCAAATGAGTCCTTCCTCAGGGTTGCCAATACTCGTTGCTGTCTTTGTTTCAATCTTCATGGCCGTCATCAGAGCGAGTAGGGCGTCTAATCGGGTCCAATTGCTAATATCGCGCTCGGCGAGGTTGATGTCGGGATTGAAAGAGGCTTTCAGCAATGCGGCACAGTTTCTAAGGTGTAAGCCTGTTTTGCGGTAGCCCATTTCGCGCAAGCCAAAGTCGCGCGCTAGGAGACGTGGTGAAGTTTCATAAACTTCTTTGCCAAGTTTTTCCCAAACACTTTTCAATTCAATCGCACGAGCTGTTCGTCCGCCAATAATCATGGGTGAAATACAACCACATTCTTTGTCAGCTTGCCGAAAGTGATAGTCGAAACAACCTGATGTTTTCGTCAAAGCTCCAGGGATGGTTATGGGCGCATCAATGGTGATGATTTCGGGTGCAAACTGTTCAATTACTTGCGTGGAAAAAGCGTCACTATCCACCCCTTCATCCGGCTGAACAATCAAAATTTGACCATTAGAATAAATAGCCAATGCGGAGTCGCCCGTGTATTTTCCTCCTAAACTTACGCCTGCCCAAACTTGCTTCCTTTCCATAATTACATTGCTCCCAAGACTTTTTTGACACCTGCTTCTCTAAATCCAAAAATCTCATCCAGTTTAGGTTTTACCAGTAGCGGATGGACTAGTTTCCCCAAGGGGCCTAGTGGTAGTGCGTAGTGCACAATGTCGCGAATTAACACCCCACCAGCAATTTCCTCAAAATGGTGCTGATGGTGCCAAATTTTATATGGACCTATGATTTGATGATCTACAAAATATTTTTTGTGTTCGATGTGCGTGATTTCTGTCGCCCAATCTAAAGGGATTCCCAAAATGGGAGCTATTTGGTACCGAATGACCATACCTACGTACATGGCAGGCTCGGGGTTGCCTAGCATTTTGAAGCCCACTCCTTCGGGGGTGACCTGGCTTAAATTCTGTGGATTTGAAAAAAAATCCCAAACTTCATCCAATGATTTTGGAACTTTCTGTTCTGTGACGACTTTATACATGTTACAAACGGTTGTTTATTAAATACGCAGAACGAAAGACATTGTTCCATGCGTTGTAGTATTGCCATGTATTTTAGATGTTGTCTATCTAATTTGCGTTTAGCATAGAGCCTTGCTATATTAGAATAGAATTTTTTTACTGTAGGGTACTTTGAATTGCTATTAGGCCAACTATCTTTGCACCATAATATTTGTAATCCATAAAACCTTATAAAATGGCTGTATTAGTTGGAAAAAAGGCACCTGCATTTAATGCTGCGGCTGTCATTAACGGAGAAGAGATTGTTGAAAGCTTCTCATTAGATCAGTACCTTGGTAAAAAGCACGTTATCTTATTTTTCTACCCAAAAGATTTCACATTTGTTTGTCCAACTGAATTGCACGCTTTTCAAGAGCGTTTAGCAGATTTTCAGGCAAAAGGGGTTGAGATTGTTGCGGTTTCTACCGATACGGAACAATCACATTGGGGCTGGTTGCAGTTGTCAAAAGACCATGGCGGTATTCAAGGAATCACCTATCCGATTGTTGCGGACACCAACAAAACCATCTCGTCAAACTATGATGTATTAGCAGGCAACTACTATTACAACGAAAATGATGAGTTGAGTGCAGAAGGCGAATTAGTAGCTTACCGCGGTTTGTTCTTGATTGACAAAGAAGGTATTGTACGTCATCAATTGGTAAACGACATGCCATTGGGCCGCAATGTTGACGAGGCATTGCGCATGGTAGACGCATTGCGTTTCTTCGAAGAGAAAGGCGATGTTTGTCCAGCCAACTGGTCTGAAGGCAAAGAAGGTATGAAAGCTGATCACTCTGGTGTAGCTGAGTACTTGTCTAAAAACTAAGAACTAGAGTTCTACATTATCATCCCGCTGGCATTCTGTCAGCGGGATTTTTTTATTTGTGGAGAAATGAGGAGGTAGGTGTTTTGTGACGACAATACAAAGTACAAGTACTCACAATCAAAAAGGCGGCCCTTCAAGGCTATATTCTCTTGTACTCCTGTTGTATGCTATCAGTTGCACTAACCTAATCTGTTTATAGAAAATTTATGATAGCTTCCGCTAAGTGCTTGGATTTTTTTAAGTGATATACACGAAGCTTGTACTCCAACACACCGTTTGAAAAGATACCTAGATATCTACCATAAAAGTCTATCTTTGACCCTATTCAAACCAAAAGCAACATGCCAAAAAAAGTAGCATTATCACTCTCCGCTGGAGGAGCTCGCGGGCTTGTGCACATTGGCGTTATCCATGAGTTGCAGCGACGCAATTACGAAATTGTAGCTATTTCAGGTACATCTATGGGAGCTGTTGTAGGCGGCGTTTTTGCCGCCGGCGAGCTCAGCGCTTTCACCGAATGGGTAAAAGGACTCGATAAACTGGATGTGTTAAAACTGATAGACTTTACATTCTCTGTTCAAGGTTTTATCAAAGGCGATCGGGTGTTTAAGGAAATAAAAAACTTTTTGGGAGATGACTTGACCATCGAACAGCTAAAGATTCCTTTTGTGGCTGTTGCCGCATGTTTAGAGCGCGGTGATGCCCAGGTGTTCGAGTCGGGAAATCTGTATACCGCCTTGCGCGCTTCCATGGCCATTCCTACCGTGCTGACGCCCATTCTCTTTGAGCAAAAAACGCTGGTGGATGGCGGTATTGTAGCGCCCTTGCCCTTGCAGTGGCTGCCGAAAAGTGACGCAGCTATTGTGATTGCCGTAGACGTTAACGCCGATGAAAAAGGCGCCGTGATGGAGAAACCGAGTAAACAGCCAAAACCAAACAGTTTTCAGAAAAAGTTTGAAACCAAGTTTTGGGGCAAAGTGGAAGAATTGTGGCCCTTTGGTGAAAAAGATGGTGAAGTTTCAAAACAAAAAGAGAATAAAACGAATTATATGAATTTGGCACTGCGTTCTTTTGATATCATGCAAAATTATTTGACAGATATTGCCCTTGAAAAGCACCCACCGGATATCATCATAAAAGTGGGACGAAATGCCGCCGACACTTTCGATTTTTTCAAAGCAAAGGAATTAATCGCATTTGGAGAGGACTTAGCAGCCAAAGCATTAGATGAATATGAATCCAATAATTAATAAAAATCATGAGTACATTCACATTTAAAGGAGAACCCCAACAAACCGCAGGAGAATTGCCAGCGGTGGGGCAACAAGTACCCGCATTCAAATTGACAAAAGGCGATTTCTCAACGATAACCCAAGAGGATATCAAAGGCAAGCGCACCGTATTCAATATTTTCCCGAGTATCGATACAGGAGTTTGCGCAGCGTCGGTTCGCAAATTTAATGAGCTGGCCGCGGGAATGGACAATACGCAAGTTGTATGCGTTTCTAAAGACCTTCCTTTTGCGCACAAGCGTTTCTGCGAAGCGGAGGGTATTTCCAATGTTATCACCACCTCTCAATTCGCCGATCAATCGTTTAGTCAAGCGTTTGGTGTGGATATGCTAACCGGTCCATTGCCCGGGTTGATGTCGCGGTGTATTGTGGTTGCCGACGAAAAAGGCATCATTCTTCATACAGAACAAGTGGCAGAATTGGCACAAGAGCCCGATTATGAGGCGGCCCTGCTAGCCTTGAAATAAATGTCAGCCCCCATATTTGGGGGCTTTTTTATTTTGAGTAAGTTTATAGCATAGGGTAAGTGGCCCCCACGCATCAGATAATTAACAGCTATAGCTCATCTGGTTTTTGTAGGTTGTGCAGGCCGTATTTTGGGGGGTGCCCAATTTTCCATTTTATTGACAAAGTAACTTAACGGGGAGGTTAGAAAAATAGGATGCAATTGTTACCTTTGCGCAACTCGATTGATAAATAAATTTAAGCCAGAACATGAAAGAAACCCACGCAAAAGAAGGAATAAGTTTAGAAGCATTTAAAGCAGAAGTATTGGCGGATTACAAACTGGCCAATGAAAGTCGAGAAACCAGTTTGTTAGGTAGGAGAGAGGTGCTTACAGGGAAAGCAAAGTTTGGAATTTTTGGCGACGGAAAGGAAGTTGCTCAAATTGCGTGGGCAAAAGCTTTTCAGAATGGCGATTTTCGCAGTGGCTACTACCGCGATCAAACTTTTATGATGGCCATTGGTGCCTTAACTATTCGCGAGTTTTTTGCGAGTTTGTATGCCGATACAAATCTGGAAAACGAACCTGCTAGCGCGGGACGGCAAATGAATGGCCATTTTGCCACCCGAAGCCTTGATGAACAAGGGAATTGGAAAGACCTTACCGCTCAAAAGAATTCCTCAGCAGATATTTCTCCAACTGCCGGTCAAATGCCGCGTTTGTTGGGGTTGGCGCAAGCCTCAAAAGTTTATCGCAGTTTGGATACGCTGAATGCATTCACCAACTTCTCTAAAAATGGCAATGAAGTAGCCTGGGGCACCATTGGCAATGCCTCAACTTCTGAAGGATTGTTTTTTGAAACCTTCAACGCCGCCGGGGTGCTTCAGGTGCCTATGGTTATTAGTGTTTGGGATGATGATTATGGTATTTCGGTGCACGCAAGGCACCAAACCACCAAAGAGAATATTTCTGAAATCTTAAAAGGCTTTCAACGCGATGAAATAGGCAATGGCTATGAAATCATCCATGCCAAAGGTTGGGACTATGCAGGATTGGTAGGCGCGTACCAAAAAGCTAGTCGTATTGCACGTGAAGAACATGTTCCCGTGTTAGTACACGTGCGCGAAATGACCCAACCCCAAGGGCACTCAACATCCGGCTCGCACGAGCGGTACAAAAACGAAAAGCGCCTGAAATGGGAAGCTGATTTCGATTGCATACGCAAAATGCGCGAATGGATTTTGGAAAAGAACATCGCAACGGCAGAGGAACTAGATGCTATTGAAAGTGAGGCCAAAAAATTAGTCCGCAACGAAAAAGCTGCGGCTTGGAAGGCCTATACCCAACCCATAAAAGAGGAAATTGCCGTTGTGTCCGGCTTGCTCACCAGAATTGCTATGGAGTTGGATGTCCCAGCCTTGGCCGATGCGGCCAAAACGCTTGCCGCTACCATTGACCCCATTCGCAGGGATGCCGTTTCAGCCGCGAGAAAAGCGATTAGACAAACAAGAGGACAAAATTGTCCGGCTCGCTTTGAGTTGTTGCAATGGATTCAAGATGCGCAAGAAAGCAACCACGACCGATACAGCGCCTACCTACACAGCGAATCGGATAAGGCTGCTATAAATATTGCCCCAGTGGCTCCCGAATACGATGAGTCAGCTCCGCAAGTAGACGCCAGAATTGTAATTCGCGATAATTTTGATGCCATTTTTGCTAAGCGCCCCGAAGTGCTCATCTTTGGTGAAGATGCTGGTAAAATAGGCGATGTCAACCAAGGGTTGGAGGGCATGCAAGATAAGTACGGTGAGGTTCGGGTAAGTGATACCGGTATTCGAGAAGCCACCATTTTAGGACAAGGTATCGGCATGGCTATGCGTGGCTTGCGCCCAATTGCAGAAATTCAATACCTCGATTACCTGTTGTACGCCCTGCAAATCATGAGTGATGATTTGGCTACTGTGCAATATCGCACCAAAGGCGGCCAAAAAGCCCCGGTAATTGTTCGCACACGTGGCCACCGACTCGAAGGGATTTGGCATTCCGGTTCGCCAATGGGTGCCATTGTGCATGCCATTAGAGGGATTAATGTGTTGGTGCCTCGCAATATGACACAAGCCGCAGGTTTTTACAATACCCTTTTAGAAAGTGATGAGCCTGCCTTGATTGTTGAGTGTTTGAATGGCTATCGTTTAAAAGAAAAGTTACCCACCAATCTCGGTGTATTCAAAACTCCGGTGGGTGTGGTAGAAACCTTGCGCGAAGGCACAGATGTCACAGTAGTTACTTATGGTTCTACCTGTAGAATTGTTCAAGAAGCAGCCACAGAGTTGGAAGCATACGGCATTTCAATAGAAATTATTGACGCACAAAGTTTGATTCCTTTCGATATTCAGCACGATATCATTGCTTCATTGCGCAAAACCAACCGTTTGGTGGTGGTAGACGAGGATGTACCCGGTGGGGCATCAGCGTATATGCTACAACAAATCATTGAAGGACAAGGTGGTTTCCGCCATTTGGATAGCGACCCGATGACCCTTACGGCAAAAGCGCACCGCCCTGCATACGGCACAGATGGTGATTACTTCAGTAAGCCCAGCCCGGATGATGTAGTAGAGGCTGTTTACAACATGATGCGCGAGGCAGACCCCGGACGTTTCCCGGAGATGTACGTGTAATAACATCATTTTTTTCGCAAAGTCTCGTATAAGGTCATCTCAATTGGGATGACCTTTTTTTGTGTATTGAGGTGGAGTGTGACATACTTCGCCATCAAGCAGCCACAGGTACTCAGGATTGGATGATACTTCCTGCCAATGGTAAAATTGGTATAGGTACAGGCGTTGAAACATTAGGAGGTGATTTTCTTCTTTATGTTAACGGCAAAATGCTAAGCGAAGAACATACTGTAAAACTAAAAGTAGCTTAGCCAGATTATATGTTTGAAGATGATTATGAAATGTGTACTTTAGCAGAGTTAAAAACCTACATTAAATTAAAAACAAACATTTACCGGATGTGCCATCTGCCGCGGCAGTTGCTGAAAATGGGGTTGAAGGAGGAGCCACGCAGGCAGTTTTGCTCAAGCACATAGAGGAGTTAACCCTACGCTTAATAGAAATGGAAAAACGCTTAAACCAACTCGAAAATGAAAACGAATAGCCGATTAATTTTCACCTTCTTAGTGTTATTAGTAGTGCTTAGTTGCTGCAAAGACGACGATGATGGGTTGCTCACGTGCATAGACCCCACCAAC
>JAIULY010000105.1 GCA_022565875.1 Schleiferiaceae bacterium
ACCCAAGCCGAAGGCATAAACCCCTCAGGAAAACGCCGCTTCCCTACGCAAACTCTAAACCAAAGCGCGTAAGCGCCTCTAAACCACTCAGGAAAACGGAACACCGCTACAAAACACAACCTTACTCCCACCCCCCAAACGCACTCCATAAACTGTGAGCCGCTAGGCGAACGCAATAAACTGCGAGCAAGGGCGAAGCCCGCGCAGCGATAAACCCAAGCCGAAGGCATAAACCCCTCAGGAAAACGCCGCTTCCCTATTGTCACACTTTCAACTTTTCACTTTCAACTTTTCACTTTTCACTACATGCTGCTAGAAGTTGGGCGACAAGGGCGTTCCCTTTTTCGGAATAGTGCAAATTTTCCTCTGGGTGAATTACGTTGGATCTTTCTTTTTGATAAGCTTTCACTAATTCAGCATGAAAATCCACGTGTGGTATACCCTTTGCCGCAAGTTGCTCTTTCACCAATGTCCAAGGGTTACTGCCTTGCAAATTTTGGGCATCCACAAAATTTTGTTCTGTATCTAACAACACTACCATTGGAAACATATTGTTAGCGAGACAATATTGATGAAACGCCTGGAATATTTTAATACAATGATTTAAGTCTGGGCCGGGGGTGAGGTAAATGGGGTGGGGTTGAAAGTACTTTTTTTGATGACGAATGGAAAACAACAGTCGTAAGAGGTAACTCTTAGTCCAGATGGCCGTACTAAATACACGGTTGTTAAAGCCTGGAATGTGGTCGAAAATTTCGTGGGTGTGCGCTTTTTTCTCTGCATAAAATGCCTCAGGGGTCAATACAGGAACATTGATATAATCCCACGAATCATCTTCTTTAAAAGACAACAAGGGTTTGGTTTTATTTCCGCCTTGGTAGAACGAAAAAACAGGTTCTCTAGCGCGTTCAAAATCGCTCCAAATAGCACCAAAAAAGACCGTATCGCCTGAAATTCCCGAGTGTATCAATCGCATAAAAGCTTGTTGCAATCCGTAACCACCAACACCCAAATTGCCCACCGCAATATTTAGGCTGTCTGCAAGTATTTGGGGCCACGAATGTTCGGCGTCTACGGCATCGCCATGTGTAAAACTATTGCCAATGGTAATGATGTTGTAATGATTTTTTGCAGCAACCCGATCTTCCCAAGCTGCCCGGGTAATACGCAAGCCTCTATCGTTGGCAAAACAAGGGAAATTGGCGGTATCCCACCCCCAAGGTGCATGACTCCACCCCAACGTATCATCGTATACTCTATACTTGTCTGCTTTTTCTGTTCCAATTTTACCCTCAACAAAATAAGCATCCGCAGTTGGCAATGGCAACAAATAACGATGCTTTACCCCTAAAAATTGATCTACATGGGTAGCACTTGTTTTGGTCAAAAAGCGAATACCTACCTCAGCCACCACAAAAGTGATGATGAACAGATAAAGTAAATAACTGAATTTTTTCATTATCCTCGATTTCAATCTACTCTTGAATCATTTGCTCAAATTGCTCAACTAAATATTCACCAACAAGGTATTGCCCCCTGTTATTCAAATGTGCATCGTTGTTGAAATAGAGGCGTTGTTCCTGTGATGCTGTTTCCAAAAACTCGGTCAAATCAATAAACGTCACATTATCTATTTCTCGGATAACATTGTCTAGTGCTTGAGGTACCTCTTCATGAGGAATTTGGGGTACTTCAAAGGCCTCTAGCAGTTGTGCCTCTTTTGCTGAGTCAACTGCGTAATACGGTGGAATATACACGACAGTAACAGGGTGTTGCAGTGCCATTTCCTCTAGGATTTCTTGGTAAAACGCCATAGCAGTAGTCAGTTCATCAGAATCCTGTAAAAAATCGACATCCTCTGAAAAACCAGCCTTTACAAAGGCTTTACTTTCTGTATTTTTGAAGTATGCTTTGCCTTGTTGTCCCCAGAAGCGCACGGCAAAACGATAGAGATAAAGCTGGTTTAGAAACCCTTTGCTCCCTTTTTTGTAAAATTTATCACAATTAATATCCATTGCGTTGGGCGCTACCTCTTGGTTCGAAACCTTGAGTTTACCCCAACGTTTTTGTTGCTCAGCGACATTAAAAAAGTCATTTATATAATTTAAAATGACCACCTGCTTTGGTGCTAACGTGCTTTCGAACAATTGATATCGCTGATGGATGCGCACTAAATCATCACCTGGGATACACAGGTTGTAAACATCACCGACAACCTGCTCCGATTGCACTACACTCGTTATCATCGAGTCGCTATGGCACCCCCAGCCCCACCCGAAAGAGTCGCCCAAAAACATAGATCCAGAATCGGCTTTGGATGTCCATTGCTCATCCCGAAAGCCATGGCTATTGGATTCAATTTTAATTTTGGAACTTTCCTCTGTCCAGACATAACCCACAACATTTTTCCGCATCATGCGGTAATCCATTGCCGTGTTTTTACAAAACAACTGAGTCGCATTGTCGAGACGCGGCAGGTTGGGCTCTAGTACTCTTAAAATTACTTCACATAATAGGAGTGCAACAACTCCTGAAATGAGCAATGCAACTGCCTTCAGTAAAAATTTTCGTCGCTTTTTCATTTAATGTATTGCTCTTTTGGTGATGTACGGATTTCCAAATTTTCGTCTTTTCAGCTACTTTACTGCTTCAAGAATGGCGGCCGCCAACAGTTTGCTGGCAAAATCGGCCCCTTCGGGCGTAAAGTGGCAATCATCATAAAAAAAAGACGCGCGAAGGTCTGGATGGTTTGCTAGATCTACTACCGGCACGTTTGATTTGCTTGCCAATTGCGTTTGAATTGCGTTTATTCGGTTCATATGTTGCTGCATGGTTGCTGCAGGATATTGTTTGTTGTTGACGTAGCGCATCCAGTGATAGGGAGCCAAGGAGGGCATATCCCAAGTAGTGGCTTGCGTCATCAAAATTGGAGTAATCCCATTGTTTTGGCAAATGGCAAAAAAAGACAAGAGGTTTGCGGTAAACCAATCCAAATCCATATCTGGATATAGGTCACCGGTGGGCAATGCGTTAAGCTGGGCAATTTTATCTTGGTAGTTTGATGCTAAACGAATCTCTTCAACTGGCTTCTCAAAGCGATTTACCAAATAATGATATCTTCGGTACAATTGAAAATAGCTCAGAAACAAACCGAGGTCTTTCTTGAAATTACCCTTGAAAGGTTCTTGCGGGTAGTTGGGGAAAACAAGCGGATCAAATTGGGTGCTAGCCAAGCGGCGCAGGTCATTGACACCGCAAAACAACACCACTACAGCAGGCTTTAAGTGCACGACACGTTGAGAAAGCATCGCTAAATGATCTCGTGAAAAATCGCCGGATTTCCCCGCGGCAAACACATTGTATTGCACTAAGCCACTATCCGTTGCATTTAAGTAAACTGTTGTCCGTGTTGACAAATCTGCTGCATCGTCCAGATACAAACACTCAGTAGTACTACCTCCGATAATTACGATATCTTTATTTCCATTGCTCAAGGTATCAGGTGACCAATCGGGCCCACGCATACCAATATTATTGATGGAGAAATTGGTAGAACCGGACAAACCGGGCATGCCTTCGTTGGAACTGAGCTGCAACTTTAGGTGAGGCCGAAACTGAGATTCTATAAACGCATAATCTGTGTACTCTTTGCGCTTTAGTGTCAAAAATGGGTCATCAACAGGAAAAAAAGACCGCAGTATTACTTCTAAAAGCAATAGACCTAGGCCAAAAAAAAGTAAATTGAGGAGAACAACTTTAAATACGGAACGCATAGCTACCATTTATGGGATTGAAGCACATCTTTCCTTACTGCAAAATAATTGGTTACAGGAAACAATTCATTGAAAACACTATTGCCCAACGGATACACCCCATTTTGGACAACACGATAAATGGCATAGTCAGACAATAGTTGGTGGAAGTCATTTAAAAAATGTCGGGTAATGATTTGATGGTTGCCAAATTCAAATTGGATATAGGTGATACGCTTTTCTGCCAACATTTTTGCGGCACCTTGCAAGGCATGATATTCATAACCTTCCACATCAATTTTTAAAAAATCAATAGATTCGATACCAGTAGCGTCACAGTATGCGTCAAGTGTTGTTAGTTGTACTTCTTCGCTGTGTGAGAATCCAGCTTCTACATTCAAGCTCGCCTGAACACTACCACGCTCCGCAAAGTAGAGCTGCTGTGAAGTGATGGTATTTGAAAGTCCAATATTAGTAAACACAACACCGCTAACACCGTTTAATTTTTCCTTTAACAGCTCGAAAGTTGATATTGAAGGTTCAAAGCAATGCAATTGACTTTTTGGAAAATGCGTCTTAACTACTTTGGCAAATTGACCAGTATTTGCTCCCACATCAAAAACAATAGCATTTTTTGGTAGCCATGCTGAAAGCATTTTCAACACAGCATCTTCTCCAGAATTTTTGGGTTCAAATGCTGCTGCGCCATAATTCATACCCTTGAGCGCCAATTTGTACAAACCATAAAAAAAGGGTTGTAACGCACGCACCGCAAAAGTACGGATGAACAAATGCTGGATTTTTTTCTTAGTTTTCAAGGAATTAAAGGCTGAAAGTTTTTACAAAATGGAAAGACGCAATTCTAGCGAAAAGCGGGTTACTTCACTTGAATTAAATGCTGCGCCATGAATGAGGAAAGGAGTAAAAACCAAAGCGCTACCTTGGGGAATGTGCGGACGTGTTAGAGCTATAGGCCCTCCATCCTTGGGCACCACGCAAGGCACCACATAAGTGTTGCCATCGATTTTTGCTGCTCTAGCGTCCGTTAAGGCTATAGCTTCCTCTTCCAGATTATGACTCGATGGCCATACAGGTAAACTACTTTTTGAATTACAACCAAAAATAGGAATCCAAAGATTGACTACATCTTTGTAGTAACTCAAATACGCATCGCGATGTGGGGGATTAATATCGAGCGAATTGGGACGGCTAATTCGAAGTTGCACATGTGATTTCCCCAATGCAGGATTGTGTGAACTCAATTGTAGCTTCATGGCCTTACTCAGTCGCTCTGCGATAACATCTAGGTCAAAATCAAAATCCTCATTTTGAAAATTTCTTGTTGCCTGAATCACCTTTTGATGCTTGTCAGGGGTATTTATGAGATGGTGGTACTCTTGAAAAACCTGTTCTGCTGTACACGGGGTAATCGCTTTGATTACTTTGTAGAGTGCCTGTTGTACACTTTGGTAGAACAGTTGAAATTCTTCAGCTGTCAAGATAGGAGCTATCATAAAACCTTGTTCTTGAATTTCTTTTGGAAAGAGATTCGAATTGTGAATGAGCGCCTTTCCACTACCTTCACGAAAAGCTCCGGAAACTTCAAAAGCGTATGGAACGCCGTCTATGTTTACTGCAACTGTGGCCATAGGATAGTTTGGTGTTATGTTATTGAAAGTTGGATTGAAAAAAAGAGTTACTAGCAAACAAAATATCCGTCCACCCTACACGATTATTTTGATATACAGGAGTGTAAATGGAAATCATTTGGTAGTTATGTTGACGCATGTATAGGAGAACCTCATCTAATTGCGGTAGCTTCTCATACATATCAGAAAAGATATGCTCAATAGCGACTAAGTCGATGGCTTGTCGCTTCAGTAGCCCCGTAGCGCCCTTCAATACCTCAAAGTCATACCCTTGTGTATCTACCTTTAAGAAATTGATGTGTTGTAGTTTTTGTTCTACCGCAAGCGCATCTAAAGTATGTACGTCAATGGTTACCTCATCTACAACCTTACCCCAAGCTTCCTTTCCGCTTTTCAAACCGGAATTCATGTCTGAGTGTGCATTTCGATAATAAGTAGTGCTTCCTTTTTGTGCTCCTATAAAAGCTTGTAGACAGGTTACACGGTCATCACTTTGATACGCTGTCTTTAATTTTTCGAAAGAATCTGTATCTGGCTCAATCGCCACAACTGCAGTTCCTGGAAAAGTACTCAACAAGACTTCAGTCGTTTGTCCGACATTGGCACCGACATCGACACAGAGCTTTGTTGCTGTTTTACTGAGATAAAACCTCACATCTGCATAAACAGATACCCCGCGTTCGTTGGGATAGACTTTTACCAATTCTAAACCCATTGGTGCAAGAATGGCATTTAAAAAACGCTGAATGCCTTTTAATAGTTGTTTCATTTTTGGAGTTGGTTATGAATTTAGCTGCTGTAATTGAAGCGGCCTTGGAAAGTTTGTTGCTGCCAAGGACTAAGTTGTAGGGATATTTTTGAATCCACGCTAACAACTAGTGAGCTCCGATGTGAAAATCGCATCGATTTGGATTGAAATCATCTTTTCTCGAGGGGGAGCAAAAATTGGGGGAGCTCGAACTGCCTTATTTTTACTTTACGCCCTTATAAGATCGTTATAAATAAATACTTGGCTGTGAAAAATAGTTTTTATAATTGCGTTGCACGAGCCAAAGTGTGAACGTTGGCCACACTTTTTCAATACTACCAGTCAAACGATAAGAAAATAACTTTTCAGCAATCACAATACGCTTACTAAATGCTGTAGCCCTACTGAGGAATGCCGAGTGCGGATGTTGTCGATATTCCCTCATAGCCAATCGGACCACGCTTAAACACTTGTCTAGATTATACACCTCAGTCATAGAATTGCTATGGACTCTATACCGAGATAAAAACTTGGGCACTTCCAAAAAAGTATACGCTTTTAGCAAGCGCAAGGCCAAATCCCAATCTTCGTAGTACAAGGATTCATCGTAACCGCCAACAGCACGGACAGCCGAAGTGCGCAAGAGGGCTGCTGAAGAGTAAAAAATACTGCCAAAAACAATGTTTTCCCTGTGATTAGCACTTTGCAACGGTCTACAGTACAGTTCTTTTTCAAGTACACTTCCCGCTTCATCCACTTTGTAAATTCCAGAATACGAAAGCGCAACATCCTCTGCAGCTGCTTCTAAAGCGGCAACCTGTTCAGCTATCTTATCGGGTGTCATCGCATCATCACAGCTCAACCCTTGAAAATACTTCCCCTTGATACTGCGCAAGCCTATATTTAAATTTTGTGTGAGTTTATGATTGGTTTTGTGTTGAATAAAAGTAGCTTTAAAGTCATTTTTATGGAGCCAATTTTCAATTTGTTGCACTGAATTATCCGTTGAATTAGAGTCGATAATTAGTAACTCTATATTCGGATAGGTTTGATTGGCAATACTATCTAGGCATTCAATCAGAAATTTTTCGTGATTGTAGCAAATCGCAATGACGGATACTAAAGGAAAAGACTTATGCAAAGGGATTAAAATTATTAACAACAGCAATAACATGGCTCACCTCTTCCTCTGTTAAATAAGGATGATTGGGCAAGCTCAATTCTTGTTGGTGAATTTTTTCAGTAATGGGTAAATTCAATTGGGCAAATTCCAGTAGCGCTTGTTGCTTGTGAGGAGGTATGGGGTAATGGGTTATCGTTTGAATACCGTTATCACTTAGATAAGCCGCTAATTGATCGCGAAAAGGGGTTAAAACGGGGAAAATATGCCAAACATTGCCATCCTCTTCGTCTTTCTCTGGCAATAGAGGCAATTGGAGATTCGGGTTTGTTATTTCCACACAATACCGTGAAGCAATGACACGCCTTTTCGATGTTTCTACTTCTAAGTGAGGCAGTTTTGCTTGTAAAATTGCTGCCTGAATTTCATCCAATCGACAATTATAGCCTTTGAAATTGTTGTGATACTTTATATGGCTGCCATAATTTCGGAGCGCTTTGATTACCGTTTCCAGTTCAGGGTCTCTGGTCGTCACAGCACCTGCATCACCATATGCCCCTAGGTTTTTTCCCGGATAGAAACTAAAAGCCGCCGCATCACCGAGTGCACCAGCTATACTTGTGCCTGTTCTTGCACCTATGGCCTGAGCATTATCTTCAATGACTAAACACTTGCTACTTTTTAGTAAATTGGCTATTTCCGCATCCCAACAAATACGTCCGTAAAGATGCACCAACAAAACAGCCTTAACCTCAGTTGTTAACTGCTCTGCCAAACCTTTTGCGTCTAGATTATAGGTACGGGGGTTAGGCTCCACCAAAACAGGAACTAAACCAAATTCACAAAGGGGTAAAATACTCGCTATGTAGGTATTGGCGGGCACAATTACCTTGTCGCCTTTTTGTAACCTGCCCAGTTCCAGATATCCTTTGAAAATTAAACGTAGCGCATCCAACCCATTACTACATCCAAGGACAGTCGTGCCACCCAGAAATTTACTGAGTTGTTTTTCAAAAGTAAGCACTTCATTACCAGAAACAAACCACCCTGATTGTAGCACGCGATGAATTGACTTTTCCACATCCAATTGATACGGCTTACCAATCGGAGATAGGTCACTGTACAATATGGTTGAGGTCTGTTTATCAGTCCTACTCATAAATCTTGAAAAAATTGCAGTTCACGTTCAGCAACTCTAAGGTCATCCACGTCATCTATTTCAAACCACCCTCTATCAATCGGCTCAAAATAAAGCACTCCTTGGCCAGCCAAGTCATTCAAAATATCAGTCATATAGGCTTTTTCTAGGGGTCTGCCACTATGCCAAGCGTTTGCTTTACAGGATTCATCGGCAGCACAAGCGTTATAAGCGGTTTGAAATTGCTGTATACCAGTTTCTGAAAACTTTAACAACCCAATAAATTGCCCTTGAATCTCCGATCGACTTTTTGGTTTTTGACCTAAAGAAAGCACCTGTGCGGTGGCAGGGTGAATAGCAAAGGTTTCAGCATCACTCAATGGCTCTGCAAAACGTTTTTCCCAGTATTGCTCCCACAGTTGATCGCTAGCAATGGCTATATCATATGGGGATGCCATAAGTTTTTGAAGCACCTTTTCATCAAAAAATATATCTCCATAACTCACTATTACATGGCCCTTCAAATGATCTTTTGCACAGTGTAAACTATAAATCATGTTCGTTTCAGCAAATTCATGATTTACCACCTTTATTACTCCATCGGTTGGAAGTTTTTCGTGAAGATAGCCTCCGACAATGACGATATTTTGAATGCCACAAGCCTTGAGGGTCGCTATTTGTCGTGACAAAATAGATGCACCGGCAACCTCAACCATACATTTTGGACGATCATCTGTTAACGGCCTTAAGCGCGTTCCTTGTCCTGCTGCCAAAATAACGGCAGTGAAATGCTTCTGGGTTGGTAACTCGGTATTCCTAATTAATTCCATTAGTCATGGTTTTACAAATTAGCTACGCTTAAAAAATTGTGACAAGATACTGAGGTCGTGCGGTGTAAGCTGTGTATATCTTTCGGGGTGCCAAAGCAATCCTAAAATTGGAGCTGTTTTATGATGAAAGGCCTCAACCTCCTTGTTTTCTGTTGTTGCCAACACCAAACAACTTTTTGCAAGCGTTTGGTAATCGACACCAAAGTTGTGATAGGAGTTTACTGAGAATAAAGGCTCGTCAACTGCAATAAACTCATTGTTGACCCAATAGACATTATGTTCTCGTGCAACGTGTTCTTCCGCTTTGAGTGCAATAAGGCCACCATCAAAAAAAACATTGATAAATTGTGCTCCTCTGCAAACACCGAGTACAGGTAAGGTATTTTCTAAAGCATACTGCAATAGCGCACCCTCCGTTCGGTCTCTTTCGGGTGCTGTATTTAATTTCTGTTGTACTTCAGGCGCTAATGATTTAACAATTACATCATTACCACCTGAAAAAATCACCCCCTCAAGAGAAAATTGCTTTAGGTAGGCAACCGGATTTTTAAGGGCATTGGGTATAGGTACTAATGTAATTTTCAAAGCTCGTGCAAGCGCAAACCATCGCTGGTCGAGTGCATCTTGTACTTCTCCAAACTGATTGACCACCACACGCTGCGTAATACCAATGACCATCAGCTCAGTATTGTCAGCTGTTTGTTGCGACAGTTTAGGGAAACCCTATTGCACTGGATGAGTTGCTCGAACCAATAGCTGCCGCATCCTATGGCAGCAGGTAAACCAAATTCCGCACAGCGAATAGTCATATGGGAACCAGCGCCGCCATACTTTGTCAACAAGCCCTTAATTTCGTGCAAAAATATCCAATCATAGCCCGGGTCTGCTCCTTCTATGAGTACAATTTTACCATCCAAAGATTCAGCTGTGGGGGTTGCCCCTAAAAAAACTACCTCGCCAATAATTTCTTTATCGGTTACAAAATTGGGAG
>JAIULY010000106.1 GCA_022565875.1 Schleiferiaceae bacterium
ACGACATTGGGGTTGCCGCGCAATTGACCATTATTATTTTATCGCTCGTTTTCATGATTGGATATTACGTTTGGTTACCTGCTAAACGTGGAAAGAGATTTACTGAAGCCGATTACAAAGAGCAGAAACCTCCTGAGAGCAAGCGTGAAACATTCTCGTATTCCCAAATTAAAAAATGGGGAGAAATTATTGCAACCTCCATCCAATGGTTGCAGCAACATGGCAGCGCCTTATTGAAGTGGAACTTGTGGATTAGCATTGTACTCACAGGTGTTGTGTTCACCTTTTACGGCAATTTTTTTGAGAGTTTACAAGCTTTCAACAAAAGCGGTGGCGCAAATGTATTTGAGACATTAACTGCGCTGTTTCAAGTAGCGACATCAAAACTGCAAGGCCTCCTTTATACGCTGAACCTAGCCACTTTCCCTTGGTTTTTTCCCGCGTATGTTTTGGGATTTGGCCTTTTTCAATTCAAAATTGGACATGTGTTTTCCAATGTTATAAATGGCGCCAAAAGCCATCCAACAATACCACAAATTTTGCTACCGATGTTTCTTTGGATAGTTGCTTTACTCCCTGTTTTTTGGTGGTCTGATTTCTACATCGTTGCGCTTGTTGTGTTGATGCCTCTCATTGGTATAGTAACATTTGTGCAACAACACGAGAAACTAAACTATGCAGCATCTGTCAAGAAATCTTTGAATTATGCACTCTCTTACCCAGGTCAATTTCTCCTTATTGTGGCGGTCACCGGACTTTTGACTTCTCTTTTAGTTTTTCTTACACAATCGCCCCTACTGTGGATTGCCATAGAATTGACCAATGATTTTATTGGCTTTACGGAAACAACTGCAATCAGAGCCATCGAATTTGGCATTGTTGTTTTGGCTTACTTTACCGTCTTGATAGGTATAGGACTGTGCGGTGTCTGCTTCCTGTTTTACTATTGCTCGGTTAAAGAAATTAAGGAGGCCAATGATTTACAATCGCGCATTCAACAAATTACACTTAAAAAATCTACGTATGGCATACAGAAGAGTTTTTGAGTTTTTAGGGGTTTTGCTTCTGCTAACACTTTCTTTTGATGGGCACAGCAAAAAGACAGACCGCGAGGTTTTGGACGCAGCCGTTTGGGAAGAAACGGTTTCTAACACCACCTATACCCTTGAGCCTATTGAGGTAACGGAAGAAAAAGAACGTCTCCAATTCAACACAGATTGGAAACTCATAAACAAAATCATTGTGTATGCACTGATTAGTTTATTGTTTTGCTATTTGCTGTATTACTTTTATAAAAAGGCATCCAACCTGAAAAGCCAAGATAAAAAAACAGCTAACGCTTTTGCCTTTGAAACCGTAGCAGAGGCAGAAGAGCACTTGTTACAAGCAGACATCGACAAGATGTTAGCAAAACAGCTCTCACAAAAAAATTTCAATGGAGCCTTTCGTCTTTTATTTTTACAGGCCTTGAAACAATTGCATTATTCCAATCATATCCAATGGATGCGCGAAAAAACAAATGGCGATTACCTCAGAGAATTACAGAAATTTGATGGGTTGCCTTTATTTAAAATCCTTTTGCGCCATTATGAAAAAGCTTGGTACGGCACTGCGCCCATCACAGAAAATCAATATTTAGCATTGCAGCCCATCCATTCCCGTTTACTTCAAAAAACCCAAGCGATACATGAAACGCACTAAAGCTATTTTATGGGGGGTACTGATTGTATCCGTAGGTTTGGGATTGTTTTGGTTTTTGACGCAAAATTCAAAAACAGACTGGTCGGTGCGCTTTCAGTGGCAAGATGATTTGCCGCATAACTTTTTGTTTTTTCATAACATTTTAGCGGCCAATCGACAGTCGGCGCAAGTGACTACCATAACAAAAAACCTTGAAGAGACCCTTGGCGAAAGTAAGGGAAATAAAAACGTGTACCTACAATTGGGCTACAGCAAAGACTTTAAATACAGCGAAGCGCGATCCCTAGTAGATTTTATGCATGCAGGAAATACTGCGTTCATAGCAACACCAACTACGCCAGCTGTATTATTGCAACACATTTACTTATCGCCAGACTCTTTGGCCAATTTAGAGTCATTGTTGTTTTTTAATGCCGACTACATCCTCCCGGATTCGCTGTATTATCTCGACCAAACACCTTATGAAGAAGATTCTACCTTGAATTGGTTTATTAGAGAGACGAGAGATAAACTGCGCGAGGATTTTGGGTCTACAGTTACCAAGCGTGCTAAAGAAGTTACTTTAACCCTAAGCAATGGAACGGCCCTACTCCTCTATCTCAAGCAGTGGAATGGGATTGAGGAACAATATTGGAATTATTTTTACAGTCCTGGCAAAAGTCGGATAATGGAAAAAGCTACAGTTTTAGGAACTATGGATGACCAATTGCCATTTTTTATTGAAATTCCAGTAGGGCAAGGAAAATTGCAATTGATGATGGAGCCGTTGTTGTTCACCAATTACCACATTCAAAGGCCAGAAGGTTTTGCTTTTATTCGTTCCATTGTCAACGATTGGGGCATTGAAAAGTCCAGTGACATCTATATCGACCGCATCAATCGTTTCAATTATCAGCAGCAATCTCCGTCTTTTAGCGGGAGTCCATTATCCTTTATCCTCGCTCAAGAATCGTTGCGTTGGGGTTGGTATCTTGGCTTGTTGGCATTGTTGGTATTTGTAATGAGCAACCTGCGCAGAAAGCAGCGTGAAATTCCTGTACTCCCAAAAATTACCAACACCACATTAGAATTCTCCAAGGCATTAGGGACGCTCGACCAAATGAGCATCACACCGGCCGAGGAAGCCGAGGAAATTATGCGCTTGTTCAAAAGTGAAGTAGTAGAAAAATTGCGCATCCCTTTTGATGATACCCCAAAAAAGTATATCGATATCCTTGCGAATTACCGACCGGAAATTCAAAAGACACTCGAAAAAGCATTTGCCCTTCACCATACTGCCAAAACCAATCCCAAGGCTTTTGATAAGCCTAAATTAATTGCACTTTACAACGCTATTCAACAAATCGAAAAAGCATTATAACCACATGGAAAATCAAGAAGAAAACAAGCCTGCTATTGAAAACTTTTCACCTTTAGAAAGCAACGAAACCATTCAGCACGCTGATGCGACACCACCTAGTGATGATACTGTTTTACAGGAAGACACATTGAGTCCTGAGCTATTGCTTTTCAAAACTAAAACAGATCAATTAAAAGAGGAAATCGGAAAAATAATTGTGGGGCAAGAAAGCTTGGTAGAGCTTCTTTTAGTCGCCTTAATATCCGGTGGACATTGTTTGGTTGAGGGCGTGCCCGGAATCGCGAAAACCCTCACCTCAAAATTACTAGCGAGAAGCCTTGCCGTTGATTTTTCAAGAATTCAATTTACGCCAGACCTAATGCCATCTGATGTATTGGGAACCAACATATTCAACGTGAAAGAAAGCGAGTTTCGCTTTAATAAAGGTCCCATTTTTTCCAATATTGTATTAATCGACGAAATCAATCGCGCCCCAGCGAAAACACAATCGGCTTTGTTTGAGGTAATGGAAGAACAACAGATCAGCATAGACGGCACTACATACCCGATGTCTTTTCCATTTTTTGTGGTCGCTACTCAAAACCCACTAGAACAAGAAGGTACATACAGATTACCCGAGGCGCAACTGGATCGCTTTATTTTTCGAATTTTAATGGATTACCCTAGTGTTGAGGAGGAGTTTTCCATATTGCAAAAGTTTCAGGCTGACAATGCGATGAATGACGTCAATCAAATTCAACCTATACTTACGGCCAATGACTTAAAAAAGCTGCAAGCCATTGCAGTGCATACCCACGTCTCAGAGGAGTTGCTCCACTACATCAGTAAAATCAGTGCTGCAACGCGCCAAAACCCCGACTTGTTTTTGGGCGCTTCTCCACGTGCTTCCATCAACATGCTGCGCACTTCCAAAGCACTGGCGGCCTTGCGCGGACGTACGTTTGTCACACCCGATGATGTGAAAGATGTTGTTTTCCCCATTTTAAACCACCGTGTGATTTTGAGTCCAGACCGCGAAATGGAAGGCTATACCATTGCACAAGTCATTGCAGATAGTATTGCCAAAATAGAGGTGCCACGCTAATGAGGAAAATATCCCATACATTTTTAGGTAACCGGTTTTTGCTTGTTTACGGAGGCATCACGTTGTTGTTTGTCATAAGTTTTTACTGGTCAACCCTTTTTGTAGTGGTGCAATTTCTGCTCATAGCGGCTATTCTCGCCACTCTATTAGACTTTTTCCTGCTACATGGCAACCTATTTTCCATTGGCGTATCTAGACCGGTAAAACCAGTGCTTTCATTGAGTGACCCAGAAAAAATAGTCCTACAACTGACCTACAACCTGCCCTACCAAGCGAAAATAACTCTTATCGATGAGGTTCCGCACCAATTAGAAATGCGCGATATGTTGTTAAAGGACAATCTCGTAGGAAATAGTGAGAAATCGTATCAGTATACAGTTCAACCTGTAACGAGAGGCGAATATCACTTTGGGAAAACTCATATTTTCATGCAAAGTTTTTTGGGCTTACTGGAGCGTAAACTGACGTTTGACACAGAGCAAGAAACAAAGGTCTATCCCTCTACAACTCAGATGAAACAGTTTGAAATGAGTACTTTGCGAAATAGTAATCCCTTTCTAGGCATAAAAAAAATGCGTCGTATTGGACAGAGTTATGAGTTTGAACAAATCAGAAACTACGTCTCTGGCGACGATTACCGAAGCGTAAATTGGAAAGCCACTGGACGTGCCAATGAATTAATGGTCAACCAATTTCAAGACGAAAAATCACAATCCATCTACTTTATCATCGACAAAGGCAGGTCAATGAAACTACCCTTCGGGGGCATGAGTTTATTAGACTACAGCATTAACACCACATTGGCGGCAGCAAACATTGCCCTAAAAAAAGGTGATAGGGTGGGCTTAATCACTGTAAGGGAACAGGTTGACTCCGTAATAAAGGCCGACTCTGGGATGCGACATTTGCGCTCCATTCATGAAGCTCTTTACAAAGAGCAACCCGGGCACCTAGAGCCCAACTTTGAAATGCTTTATACCCTAATTTCCAAAGCCATCCGCACAAGAAGCTTGTTTTTCTTTTTCACAAATATGGAAAGTGAAAACAATTTGATGCGCAATTTACCACTGTTGCGCTCCATTTCAAAACGTCATTTACTCGTTGTGGTCAACTTTGAAAATAGTGGACTAGCTGAATACAGTGAAACACCTGCGGAAAGTGCGCAAGACGTGTATTTTAAGGTGGCGGCAAAAAAACGTGGACTGGACAAGAAGCTAATGCTGAAAATATTGCGATCTGCAGGTATCAATGCCTTTTTGACGCAACCCAAAGATCTCAGTTCAAATACCATAAACAAGTACTTGGAGTTAAAGTCCAGGGGGCTTATTTAGAAAACAAACAACTGAATTATTGCGATTTGCAGTGTTGTAATAAGGCATCAACAGCAAGTTGATAACCGTAAAGTCCAAATCCGGATAGGCTGCCTAAACACTTTGGTGCAACATAAGAATGATGCCTAAAAGACTCGCGTTGAAACACATTACTAATGTGTACCTCTACCGCGGGAATCGCAACCGCAGCTAAAGCATCTGCTATGGCAATAGAAGTGTGTGTGTAGGCCGCAGCATTGATTATAATGCCATCACACGCAGCGCTGCTAGCATTTTGAATAGCCGAAACAAGTTCTCCCTCAATATTGCTTTGAAAATATAAAAAAGAGACAGCTGGAAAATTTAATTTCAATTGAGCTAGAAAATCCTCGAAGGTTTGGTTTCCATAAACATCTGGTTCTCGACTCCCTAATAAGTTCAGGTTTGGACCATTAATGATTTGAATTTTCATTTATTAAGATATTTAGTTTGCTCAAATTTTGGCCAGAAGAACAGTTTATTTGAAACAATGTCATAAAGCCTATACTTTAGCCAATGGTAGAAACAAAAAAAACCGCGAACAAGTTGCTCGCGGTTTTTTTGTTGTGATAGTATTATTGGTTGCCTAAGATAATTGGCAAGCCGTCTTTACCTCCACCTATAACCACAACTTTGGCATTGGGTGATTCAGATAATTTTCTTGTCGCTTCTATACCTTTATCTCTAAGGATGCGATCTGTAAGTGATGCTTCAACAATTTTGTTGGCTCTAGCCTTACCTTCAGCTTCAATTTCAAGTCGTTGCGCTTCAAGTTCTGCTTGTTGCAATCTAAATTCGTACTCCAATGCAGATTGTTCTTGTTTGAGTTTTTTCTCAATGGCATCTTGCAATGTTCTTGGAAGACTCACATCACGTATCAACACATCGTCCAAGATAACGTGTTTGTTGCCAATTGAGGCCATTGTTCTCTGAAAAATTTCATCCTCAATCACCTCTCTTTTTGAGCTGTATAATTCTTCGGGAAGATACTTGCCAATAACCTCTCTAGCCGCAGAACGCATAGCCGGCGCAATGACCTTGTCGTGGTACATGGGGCCAATTTCATCGTGTAAGTAACCTATTTTATCGTTTAATGGCTTGTACCAATAACTCACTTCCATTTTGATTGTCAAACCATTTCGCGAGAGTACTTCCAAATTGGTTGTACCTTCTTTGATTCTCACATCATATACAAAAATTTCGTTCCAAGGGGCTTTAATATAAAAGCCTTGTCCAAATACTTTGTCTTTTTGTAGCCCTCTAAATCTATCAAACTTTACCCCTAACTCACCCGAGTTAATGTTTACGGTTGTGCTACTCCAAAAAATAATTATGGCCAATAGGGCCACGAAACCAATAACTACAATGTTTCTTTGTTTTGTTTCCATTTTCTACTTTTTACCTATTAATTAATATGCACCAAAATACTTTCTTAGAAACCATTCGGCACCGAGCAAAGTTACAATTATAAACAGTAAAACCCGCCAAGACAAAAGAGGTTCAGTATCGGTTGTTGTTTTTAATAAGGCGGGCGTTTTAAAGTCGTTTTCGAGGTCTGCAATCAACTGATTTCTATCTGTAAATGTGTAAAACTTGCCGTTAGATTGTTCCGCTGCATTTTCCAACCAATCAAAACGAGCCTGTAGATCTAAGTATTCTGCATCTATTTTTTCGATGATGAAACTACCTGTTTTCTCAAAGTTTTCACTGCCAATACGCGTTTTTGCTACAAAGCTGTATTGATCACTTTCTAGTCCCTTAATCCGCAATCCGTAGCCATCTCCCTCTCGGTTAAACGTATAATCAAAGATTTTTCCTGCACTCGATTTCACAACAAGATTCAACTCGGGAGCATTGGTTCTTTCAAGGTTTGCGTCGAGCAATCGCGCTGAAAATACAATGGGTTCGTTTTCATTCACACGGGTAGGTCCTGCAACGGTAAGGCGCTCTTCGAGTTCTTTGGTAGACAAGTATTGCATCATTTGTCCTACCAGATTATCGAAAGCCTTGTGATTCTTAGCCTCTTTGAAATTGTAAATGCGCCAGCGCCACAGTCCGGTGCCATTGATAAAACCAAACCGTTTATTTTCATGCGCACCTAAAAATAACACAGGACGATCTGTTGTTACACGAGCAATCTTTGCTTGTAGTAATGATTCTCCTGTTCCTTCAAATTCAAAATTATTTAGAAACCCACGCAATGGAGGGAAACTGTTGAATAGCGGCTCAAACGCTGCCTCTACCTGAAACAAACTAAAGTTGGGGTTTACAACAGGAATCAAATTCTCGAAGGCAGGACTGGAGGTTACCTTGATATGCGACTGAAAACGCTGCCAATCTCGCAAGTCCATTTCTGGCCCCACAATATGCAGCACGTTGTTTGGAAAACTACTGATTGCATTGGGAATACCCCGGTCTCCGCGTGCAGGCACTTGATGCAGAATTAACACATGCGCATCAGCAATGGGCTTGTCCATAGCGCTTTTGGTATATACCTCGAGCTCGTATTCTTCAAAGTTTTCTATCGCTCTGCGCAAGGCCGCAATATCAGGATGCGGGTTGTTGGCAACAAGTACTATTTTTTTGCGGCTATCCTTGACCTCTACAAAGAAATCTTGCTGGTTGTTGTTTGTATTCTCCTCTCCTTCAAATGCAGAAATCCGTGCCGTATATTTTCGCAACCCCACCTTGTCTGCATTGATACTAAAAGAAAACTGAAGCGTTTGATTGGGTGCCGTAAAGCGAACAGGCTTGGAAGAGATTGTTTTGCCTTCATGCACAAGCGTAAGCACACCTGATTTGCCAGATAGCTGCTCAGCTTTTACCTGAACTTCAACTTGAAATAGATTATCTAAAAAAACTGTATTGTTGGCAATTACATTAAAAATTTTAGCATCTACTCGAGGTGATGTATCTCCTATTCCTATAGCAAACAGCGGCATATCTAATTGCTGTATCAGGTACTCAGGCGCCTGTCCACGCGTGGGAATACCGTCTGTAAACAAGACCACACCCCCTAAATGAGCGTGGCGGAAGCGCTGTTTTACTTGCGAAAAAAGCAAACCAAAATCTGTGTGAACGGCCGTGAAATCGATTGAATCGCGAACGCGTTCCATATCGAAATTTATTGGGAACACTTCGTAGGCATCGCCGAGCTTTTTCTCCAGTTCTTCGAGAAAAGCTGGCAACTCTTCAGCCGCGAAAGTGCCAGGTTGGGTGCCTAGTATAGATTGAGAATGATCAACTAAGACAGGTAATAAAGGCTTTTCAATAGTTGATTTTGTCTGCTTTAATAATGGCTGTAGTAAAAGTAATGCGATTAAGAAAGTACCGAAAAATCGCAAGGCCACCACAAGGTGTTTTTTCCAACGCGCAACTTCCCCAAAAGGATTGCTTTTATAATAGCTAATGCCCGTTACCAAGGTAGCAAATAGGACACAAAGCACAATAAACCCAATCGGATAATTAAAGGTAAGCAGTCCTATTACCATACAACCAACACATTAACAACTAGTATACACATAAGTATGACGATGATTTTACAGCTTGCAAATTAGAACAAAAAGCAACGCCCACAAAAAGAAATCACAGCTCCTATTAGATTTCGTTCTCCGCTAGTTTTCTCATTTGATGTTGGCAATTCACAATCACTTGTATTATGTTTGCCACCGAATAAAAATGATATTATGAAGCATACCGTTTTAGCCCTTGGATTGGGTTTGTTTTTCAGTTGGACGGCCTACGGCCAGGATGATTTAATTGCGAAAATTGATGGTCAAGGCACCAACAAAAAGGCCGGTTACAACTTCACCCCCGTGGTAGATATTGAAGCCTTGCCAGTTAAAAATCAAGGCTCTAGTGGCACATGTTGGAGTTATGCCTCCACCTCTTTTGTGGAGTCTGAAATGATTCGCATGGGCAAGCAACCCGTTGATTTATCCGAGATGTTTACTGTAAGAATGGTGTATATCGACAAAGCTGAGCGGTACATTCGACTGCACGGTTACCTCAATTTTGCACAAGGTGGTGCTTTGCCTGATGTATTATACGTTATCAAAAAATACGGTGCCGTTCCTGCTGAGGCCTACCAAGGCTTAAATTACGGCACTGATGTCAACAAACACGGCGAAATGGAAGCGGCCTTAAAAGGATATTTGGACGGCATACTCAAAAATAAAAACGGCAAATTATCTACAAGTTGGAAAAAGGGATTTGAGTCCATCCTCGATGCCTATTTGGGTGAGTATCCTAGCGAGTTTACCTATAAGGGAAAAAAATATAGCCCAAGAACCTTTGCAGACCAAGTGGTAGGTGTTAATCCAGACGACTATGTACAGTTGACAAGTTTTACGCATTTCCCGGAGTATGAAACCTGCCAAATTGCTGTTCCAGACAATTGGACATGGGGGACAAGTTACAATATTCCCTTGACCGAACTTACGCCTACCATTGACGAAGCCCTCAAAAAAGAATACAGCATCAGCTGGGCAACGGATGTTTCGGAAAAGGGTTTTTCTTGGAAAAACGGGATTGCTGTAGTACCGGCAAAGCCATTTCACGAAATGGATAAAGAAGAATTGACGCTCATCTTTGAACTCCCACACGAGCAACTCAAAATCACTCCGGAAATTCGTCAGGCGGCTTATGACAATTACGAAACCCAAGACGATCACGGCATGCAAATTACAGGCATCGCGCGCGACC
>JAIULY010000107.1 GCA_022565875.1 Schleiferiaceae bacterium
CTTCCAAGCCCCAAAGGGGCGCAAGCAATAGCCTAGCCTGTAGGGCTAGGACAAGCGTCCCCTCTAAACCAAGGCCGGCGAAGCCCAGCCTGTCTAAACCCCAACAGCAGGCGCCCTAGCCTGCTGCGCTAAACCCAAGCGCGTCAGCGCGTCCAAACCAATCGGGAACCGCCGCATACAACTTCCCTCACCCCCTGTGTCAGCCTCTAATCGTAGATTATAACCAGGTCTCCCCCGCAAATTTGGCCATGTTTTTTTTTAGCGCTATCTTACAGCCTCATTAAAATTTATTGATGCAGCATCCAACAGAAATCACCATTAGCCGCAAGGCACTCGAAAAAAATTTACAATTCATAAAAAAGTTAGTAGGGGAGGGCGTTACCCTTTCTTCTGTCGTCAAGGGCAATGCATATGGCCACGAAATTGAAACCTTTGTTCCGTTGGCAGAATCGCTTGGGATTCGTCACTTTTCTGTTTTTAGTTCTGATGAAGCCTTTCGTGTACAATCTTGCGCGCGCAGGGATATCAAAATACTGATTATGGGTTTTTTGCGATTGTCTGAACTAGAATGGTTGGTCCGCGACGGCATTGAGTTTTTTGTTTTTGATTTAGTGCGGTTAAAAGCTGCCGTTATGGCTGCCCAAAAAGTGGGCACAAAAGCCCGTGTACACATTGAGTTAGAAACAGGGATGAACCGAACGGGTTTCTCTGTAGAGGAGCTGCCTACTGTAGCAGAGGTATTGTTGACAAATACAGAGTTCCTAGACTTTACCGGATTGTGCACTCATTTTGCTGGAGCAGAAAGTATTGCCAATTTTGTGCGCATTGAAAAGCAAAAAGAAGTCTATTTTTATATGGAACGCTTATTGGCGCAAAAAGGATTGACGCCCAGAATGCGACATACGTGCTGCTCTGCCGCTGCCGTCCGCTATCCAGAAATGCACTTTGATATGGTTCGAATCGGAATCATGCAATATGGGTTTTGGCCCTCTCGGGAAATTTTCATTGAATTCATCAACAACCGCCGCGACAAGCAAGACCCTTTAAAGCGATGTATAGAATGGCGTAGCACAGTAATGACGGTGAAGGATGTGAAAATGGGAGAGTTTATTGGCTATGGCACAAACTATCTCGCCAACAATGACATGAAAATTGCAATCGTCCCTGTGGGGTATTCGCACGGATTCAGTCGTTCCCTGAGTAATCAGGGTCGCGTGCTGATTAAAGGGCGGCGGCTGGGTGTTATTGGTATTGTCAACATGAATTCTATCGCCGTAGATATTACAGGCGTGCCGGATGTACAGCCTGGCGATGAGGTAATGCTAATTGGCATACAACAGGACAATGAAATCTCTGTAAGCAGTTTCAGTGAGTTGTCAGTGCAGCTCAACTACGAATTACTCACGCGTTTGCCGCACGATATTCCCCGGCAATTAGCTGTCGATTAAAGGTCTGTTGCCTTGGTGAAAAACGTGGTTTGTGCTTGGCGCAATGCCCAATATTTTTGATAATCAGGAGATAACGCAATGCGTTGCTCCGTGGTTGTTGTAAAAGCATTTAACAACACAACAAACAATTCACAACACTCGCGTACGCCGCCTTCGCCCCCAGGATTGGCTGAGATGTAATCCGCCAAACGCTGTTCAGTAATATACTGCGTAAGGCCAGGACTCGATCGACGACTCATTAAAAAACGAACGGCAACAATTTCAGCCAAGTTTAAATCTAAAATATCATCGAAAAAGAAAGCTGTTTTGTCTAGGGCAATGGCGTGGTGCTGCGATAATTTCTCAAAGACATCGCGTTTGTTTTTGGCTTGGAAAATCACGCCGTCAAAATGTTCGCGTTCCGCAAAGGCTTGCGCCGATGGATTGGTTTCTCCGGTGAGAATAAATGTTTTGGGCATGCTCCCGTGCAGGAGATACAGGCCAAATCGCAACATGTTGATGCCCATGCTATCTACTTCGGAAAAGGTGCTCGAACCATCCGCATTTTTGGTGCCGTTGTGAAATACACCATCCCAATCAAATACAAGCGTATCGATTTGCGCTGCTTTTTCTTGAAATTGGACGATGTCTGTCAAAAATCGTCCGCCATTGTCTTCGTACAGGAAGGGGCTCATAATCTAATTATAAAAAAAACCGAGTTGCGAAAGTACAACTCGGTTTTTAGAATTTCTAAAGAAGTTGGGATTACCCTAACTTCATCATATCTTGCACATCAATCATGCCGATAACTTTGTCGTTTTCGGTTACAATTAAGCTGTCTACTTGTCTGTCTTTAAATGCTTTTGTAGCGACGTACAACAATTCATTGCCATCAATGGTAAAGGGAGTTTTTAGACCCACATCTGCTACTTTTTTACTTACTGCATTCGCACCTTCGTTCTCAATCAAACGACGCAAATCGCCATCTGTGAAAATACCCACTGCTTTGTGATTTTCGTCTACAATAGTAACGGCACCGAATCCACCGGCAGTCATTTGTACCAAGCAATCGGTGATGGTTTTGTCGTGCTGTACAATCGGGTTTTTGTCTTTGATGAGATCTTTCACACGAACCGTCATTTGCGCGGTGTGCTCAAAGAATTGGGTAGTGCCCAATTGTGTGAAGTTGTTTTCTGTAAGTTGCTTCATAACACCCCAAGGCACAGTTACGGTGTGTACGCCAATATTGATGGCGTTTTTCACGTGCTCAACGTTACGCACGGAAGAGAACATGATTTTTGTGTCGTAGCCATAGTAGTTTACAGCTTCTACACACTGCTCCACCAAACCTAATGCGTCGTGGCCTTGATCTTGCAAACGGCCAACAAGCGGGCAAACATAAGTTGCTCCGGCTGCCATCGCCATGTAAGCTTGTTGAATGGTATACACCAAGTGGATGTTTACCAAGTAGCCTTCACTGGTCAATTGCTTACAAGCCTTGAGACCTTCAAGGCTCACAGGAATTTTGTATACCGTCTTACTGCGATCGAGACCTAAGGCATCTTGTCTTTTGGCTTCGGCAACAATTTCTTCAGCAGTTTTGCCCAACGCTTCTATTTGTAAAACGGGGACAATTTTGCTCAATTCCATGATGGTTCCGTCGATGTCGGTGATCCCGTGACGGTGCATGAAGGTAGGTGTTGTTGTTAATCCTGCGAGAAATCCTAATCCAAAGGCTTCCTTAATCTCTTTGATATCAGCAGAGTCGAGGTATAATTCCATGTGTAATTGTATTGTAATTTTCAGTGGGCAAAAGTGGTGATTTTATTTGAATTGACGTAACTTTCGTTCGGTTACTTTTCACCCCGAGATTTTTTTTAAAAACAAGCTACTTCAATTTTTCATTTTGTTGATGGCGATGGTGATCTCGCTTGGTTTTTATGTCCATTTTTTTATCAAACGCTGCTTGTAGATCTACACCGGTTTGATTGGCTAAACACAATACCACAAATAGGACATCCGATAATTCTTCACCTAAATCTTTTGCCTTGTCGGCCTCTTTTTCGGATTGTTCGCCGTAGCGCCGGGCGATGATACGGGCCACTTCACCCACTTCTTCGGTGAGTTGTGCCATGTTCGTCAGTTCGTTGAAATACCGAACGCCATGGGATTTAATCCATTGATCCACTGTTTCTTGTAATGCAGATATGGGAGTGATATGTTCTTGCATGATTATTCTTTGTTTTTTGAATCTATTGTAAGGGTCACAGGACCGTCGTTGATTAGCGAGACCTCCATGTGTGCCCCAAATTGGCCGGTTGCCACACTGCCTAAAACGTGCTCCTGCATGTGGGAGACAAACGCTTCATACAAGGGAATGGCCTGTTCGGGATGGGCTGCTTTGATGTAGCTCGGTCGATTTCCCTTTTTCGTTTGGGCATGCAAGGTAAATTGACTCACAATTAGCACATCGCCTGCTACATCATTCACAGAAAGATTCATGATTGCTGCGGTGTCGTTAAAAATCCTCAGGTTGACGATTTTTTTCACCAACCAAGTCACATCCTCAAGCGAATCTGCGGATTCGATGCCCAAAAGCACCACTAAGCCTTTGCCCAACTCTGCCCCTTTTTCACCATTGATGGTGATGGCAGCTTTGGATACTCGTTGCACGACAACGCGCATGATTAGTTATCTAAAAAATCTACAATACGGTCTGGGCTGTCCAAGGCAGGTGCAACGGGTTTTTCCCACTCACCATACATGGGGTTGGGGAAAAGTACAAAGTAGGTGCGCATAGAGTCGGCCAAAGCTTCGAGTACATCTGCACCAAATTGTTGATTTCTCTTGGAAAAATCTTCTGAAAAATCACGAAAATTATCTCCCAAATACAAAATAACAGGATGATTCTCTTGCACGCTGGCTCTGCGGGCAGTTTTGTCACTGCTGTCGAATTTTAATAATAAGTTGGCTGCTTGTGGAAACCCGAGTTGCTCGAGGTTTTGCTGGGTGGCATCGGTTTCGTCCACCTCGCGATTGGAGAGGTAAATGACCTTTACACCAAGACTATCGGCCAATTGACAAAAAGCCAAGGCACCGGGTAGAGCAGGGGCAGCAGCACGAGCGGTCCATTCTTTCCAGGTTTCTAGTGTGTAGGTTCTGCCAAGCGCAATGTTCTCAATTTCATAGCGACTATTGTCCAATACCGTTTCATCGATATCCAAGATAACAGCAGGTTGTGTTTCCCAAGTTTGCGCGGTAAAGTTGGCCAAAAGTTTTTGCTCGGCAAGCTCGTACAGCTGCTGGTAAACCCATTTGTTTTCGATACTAGTATGAAAATATAAGGTAGCTTTTACCCCCAAGTGATGGGCTTGATGTGTACTTTCGGGTTGCGGCATGGCAGTGTCGCCGGTTTCTAAATTACACCCTGTAAGTGTCAGTGCGGCTAAGCCGTATGCTATGAATGTGTTTTTAGCCGTAAATCGGCTTGCGATACGTGTCGTCATCTTCTAATCCTTGTAATATATTGGTATAACTAATAAAGCGATTGGGTGAAATGTCACCGGACTCAAAAGCCGCTTTCACGGCACAGCCGGGTTCATTGAGGTGCAAGCAATTATTGAATTTGCACTGGGAACTGATCTTAAAAATTTCGGGGAAGTAGCTGGCGATCTCTTCCTTGTCCATATCTACCAAGCCAAACCCCTTGATGCCAGGAGTGTCAATGATTTGTCCTCCGGAAACGAGATCAAACATTTCAGCAAAGGTTGTGGTGTGTTGACCTTTTTTGTGATATCCAGAAATCTCCTTGGTCCGTAGTCCCATACCGGGTTGTATGGTGTTGATTAACGTCGATTTTCCCACGCCACTATGCCCGCTAAAAAGGGTGACTTTATCGGTCAACAATGCGCGCAGCTCTTCCATCCCCACACCATCTTGCGCGCTGACTTGTAATTGTTGATATCCTGCAGAAGCGTAGGTGTCCATAAATTCAGCTAATCGCATCCAATCTTTGTCGGACTGGTACAAATCCATTTTGTTGTACACCAAGATAGTGGGGACATTGTACGCTTCGGAAGTTGCTAAAAAGCGATCGACAAAACCAAAAGAGGTGGGAGGGTCTACCAAAGTGATCACCAGAATAGATTGGTCTAGGTTGGCGGCAATGACGTGGGTTTGTTTGGAAAGGTTGACTGATTTGCGAACCAAATGGTTTTTTCGTTCTTGAATGGCGGTGATAATGCCGTTTTCAGTGCCGGGCTCTAATTCAAAACTCACCAAATCACCCACCGCAACGGGGTTGGTACTTTTGGAGCCTGATAGTCGTACTTTGCCTTTCATGCGGCAAGTTAGAAAATCACCTTTCGCATCTTTTACCCAATACCAACTGCCGGTAGACTTATATACCCTTCCTGTTTCAATCATACGCTGGCAAAAATAAGCCAAAAGTCAACAGCCTTACATTATCTTTTTAGCGGTTTGTTGTTTCGAGAAAATTCTAAACTCAGGCTTGAAAATTCTTTGTCTTGTCCTATTTTTGTTTTTTCTAACGAATAGGTAGGGTTGTGTAGCTATGAGGTTTACAAAACATGTAGTGCATGTGTTTTTTGGGATGGCCATGGCAGGTATGTTAAATGCCCAAGTTGTGGATGCATGCGTTCGCTCCCCAAAGCAAGCCACCTATCACATTGAGGCGGTTACGCTGCTGCAACAATATCTTCAAATTCCATCACCATCTGGAAATGAAAAAGCTGCGGGTCTGTTTTTCTATAATCTTTGTGAGCGCGCCGGACTGCATATGCGCCTTTTCTCAAGCGACGAAGATCAATTCAACTTTGCGGCTTCGCTGTTTCCCTTGTCGGATAGTTTGCCCAATGTGATTCTCCTCCATCACCTCGATGTAGTAGACCCGGGCGAACTAGAGGCTTGGCTTTTTCCCCCGTATTCTGGAGCTCTTCACAACGGAAACGTATATGGTAGAGGTGCAATTGATGCAAAAGGAACGGGAATTATGCAGCTTGTTGCCCTGAAAAGATTCAAAGAACATTATGCAGATTTTGACTTTCAGGAGCCACATAACATCACGCTTTTGGTTGTTTCAGGAGAGGAAGTAGGCGGTGCAAAAGGAGCAAAATATGTTTTACAACACCACAAGCAAGAACTCAATGCCAGGGTGGTTTACGGGGAAGGCGGCGCAGGGATGGATAGCATTCTAAAAGGGAATCCCAGCGCATTTATCAGCGGTGTGTCGTTGACCGAAAAAAAACAACTCCTGATAGAACTACTATTTGATTCGGATGAAAATTATGGACATGGGGCAAGTCCCTCACACAATTATGCCAACCGAGTTCTGCTAGAGTCATTGCCGAGATTGTTGACATTAGACGATGAAATTCATTTCACAGCGTCCAACAAAATGATGCTAAAGGAATTTGGAAAATTGGAAACGGGAGTCCGAAGCTTTTTGTTTCCAAGGGCACATTGGCCTGTTTTGCGTTGGAAAACCAAAAGCATCATTCGGAAGGATGAAATGTTGCGAGCTTTCTTTTCGAATAGTGTAAAAATAACGCAGCTTAGTAATTTTGAAGGGTCTGGAAATCAGTTACCAAAATCAGCCAAAGCCATTGTAGATATTCGTTTGTTGCCCGAAACCAACGTAGCCGATTATTTGGCGCGCATTCAGCGATTATTGCCAGAAGTTTCACAAATCAACATTTTAGAACAAACCCCCGAAGCACCACCTTCGCCCATCACGCCTTACTTCCACAAGTTTGCTGCTGCGCTATCGGCACAGTATCCGAACACGTATACCGTTCCAATATTATTTCCTGCCACCTCTGATAACAGCCATTTTCGCAGCGAAGACATCTTAGCGTATGGAATGTTTCCCGCCAAAATGGATTTGGATTGCCTAAAAGGGGTGCACAATGTGAATGAACGCATTCCTGTTTCGAGCTTATTGGAAGGGGTTTCGGTGTATTATAAATTGATTTACAACATTCTTGGGCCTGTACAATCACAGATTTCTGCATTTGAATAAATACCGTTGCTCTGCTTAACTTGCACGCCCTATGCCGAAAGTTTCTGTTATCATTCCCAATTACAACCACGCCGCCTTTTTGCCCAAGCGGATACACAGCGTCTTGGGACAAACCTTCACTGATTTTGAGGTGATTATATTAGACGACTGTTCGCCAGACAACTCAAGAGAAATCATTGATAAGTATGCGGGAAAGAGTTCGGTCATTCGCACGCATTACAACACAGAAAATACAGGAAGCACATTTGCCCAATGGAACAAAGGCGTGGCTTTGGCCAAAGGAGAGTACATTTGGATTGCCGAAAGTGATGATTTTGCAGAAATCACTCTTTTAGAAACGTTGGTTCCGCTTTTAGATAACAACCCCAATGTAGGGATCGCCTATGCGCAGAGCATGTTGGTGGATGAAAACGATCAATTGTTGCATAGTTTTAATGAGCATTACCAATTTGTTTACCAATCGGGTAGGTGGAAAAGTGACTTTATTGCCGACGGGCGGGAGGAATGTGCCAATTATTTGATGTACCACAATGTTATTCCAAATGCCTCGGGCGCGTTGCTGCGCAAATCGGTATATACAGCGGCAGGGGGTGCCGACCCCACGTGGAAACTCAATGGCGATTGGTACTTTTATGTAAAGATGTTGCTCATAAGCGATGTGGCATTTTGCGCCAAGCACTTGAATTATTTTAGAATGCATAGCCAAACCCAGCGGCACAAAGCCAATGCCAACGCCAAGGTGTACGACGAATTGATTCATACGTTGACCTACATTGAACAATCTGTTCCAGTACCACCTGAAGTGAGTAAAGAGGCTTGGCACCGCGTGGCAAGTTGGTGGGCTGGCAGTTTATATCGTCAGGACATTACAAAAACGTATTTCCAACACAATTGGAAACTCTATACATTCTTCCGCAAAAAACGTCCACGATTGGCCTTGAATATTATTTCCAACTCCATATTTCTGACCATTGGATGGGTTTTGCAACTATTGGGCATCAAAAAAGTCATTAAGCATTGGCGCGCTAAATTGTTTCCAAAAAAATTCTTCAAGTATTGATGCCCTTTTTCTCCATAATTATCCCAGCTAAAAATGCAGCGCAATGGCTCGATGAAGCCATGCAAAGTGTTTTTGAACAGACGTTTACAGATTATGAAGTGCTATTGGTGAACGACGGTTCTACCGATGATACGTTGCGTTTAATGGAAGCCTGGCGCAGTCAAAGCCACAAAGTAGTGGTGCTTGATGGTGAAGGTAAGGGATTGGGCCACGCTCGCAATGCAGCGGCAAAGACAGCAAGAGGTGTCTTTTTGGCCTTTTTGGATGCAGATGATAGCTGGTTTCCCAACAAATTGAGTGCGATTTACAACCACCTTCAAAACAACGATGTAAAGTGGGTGTATCACACCATAGCAGTGGGTGTACAAAAGGAAACAGCTAAAATCCGACGTGGTTTTGCTTTGCGAAAAATGAGCGACCTATCTGAGAAAGGGCTGCCCATTACACCGTCGGCCACAGTGATTCAACGAGAGTTGTTTTTGAAGCATGGAGGATTTGTAGAAGATACGAAGCAAGTAGAGGATTTGGGGCTTTGGCTGCAATTGCTCCACAGCGGTCATTTGCCCAGTTTTATCAATCTACCGCTTGCGTTTTATCGCTTGGGCTCAGGTGTTACACATCGGATTCAAGACCACTTGACCAAAGTGTGCAACAGTATTGCAACCGCTGAAAAACAAGGTTGGCTAACACCTAAACAAGCAGCGGCATTGACCAAAAGGAAGCATTATGAGACCGCGCGCTACTTGCACAAACAAGGCGATTTTGTAAAAGCACGGTGGTATTATCGGGCAGGCGCCCACGGATTGAAAAGCCTGCTGCTCCAATTAGCTACTTTTTTTTGTTGGCGAATTTAAAAAGTTGCATCAGGTTGGGAGGCGCTTTACTAAAGGGCAACAGCATTTATTCATAAAAAATTCGCATGTGATTACGCTTAGTAAAAAACGACTGGCAAACCCTATTGTAAATGGTATATTTGCCGCCTAAAAGATTTTGTCAATGAATGCGCTCTTGCTGAGTTTTACTTGGGATTTTAGTCGCGGCTTGGACTTTGGATGGTTTGAGTTGCGGTATTACAGTTTGTTGTTCGCCTTGGGTTTTGTGTTGGGGTATCAAGTGATGAAACGCTACTTTATCCAAGAAAAAATTTCGATGGAGTGGCTGGACACCTTGCTGATGTATGCCGTTTTTGGTACCATTATCGGCGCCCGTTTGGGACATGTGTTTTTCTATAGTTGGGATTATTACAGTCAAAACTTGATTGAGATTCTCTACGTTTGGGAAGGCGGGTTGGCGAGTCATGGTGCTGCCATTGCCTTGATTTTTGCCATGTACTTATTTTCCAAAAAGGTCACCAAAAAATCTATGTTTTGGATTTTAGATCGCTTTGTAATTACCGTAGCTTTGGCGGGGTGTTTCATTCGATTGGGCAATATGGCCAATAGTGAGATTTATGGAGATATTGGGAATAGTACCTTTGAAACGGTTTACTTGGATCCTCCAAGACATCTCATAATCAATAGTTTTGGGAATTATGTGTCCGAGGTGAACTTCCAAAAACTCGAGCAAACCTATACTACAGACAGTGTTGTATATCCCATGTATCGCATGGAGTTAATTGCAGCAGGAAAGACTTCGGTAGCCGAGCTCCAAGAAATTTTCAAAC
>JAIULY010000108.1 GCA_022565875.1 Schleiferiaceae bacterium
GAGATTGTATTTGATTTTTATGATCGGTTGAAAAGCATCTCGCGGGGCTATGCTTCTTTTGATTATCAAATGATTGGCTATCAAGCCTCCGATTTGGTGAAGGTGGATATATTATTGAACGGTGAGCCCATAGATGCCTTGAGCGCTTTGATTCACCGCACGCGCAGTCATGAGATTGGTCGCAAGTTGTGCGAAAAACTCAAAGAACTGATCCCTCGTCAAATGTTCGTCATTGCCATACAAGCTGCCATTGGGGCGAAAATCATCGCGCGGGAAACGATTTCTGCCATGCGTAAAGACGTAACTGCCAAGTGTTACGGTGGTGATATTTCGCGTAAGCGGAAACTGCTTGAAAAGCAAAAAGCCGGTAAAAAGCGCATGCGTCAACTCGGAAATGTTGAGGTGCCGCAGCAGGCATTCTTGGCTGTGTTGAAACTGAACGATTAATCGTTGAAAAAACAAATTGCTATCATTGGAGGTGGTGCCGCGGGAATTTTTACCGCTGCCCACCTCCTTTCTTTTTTGCCAAACGCACATATTTCCCTATTTGAGAAATCCTCGAAACTCTTGGAAAAAGTGCGCATTTCTGGCGGCGGACGGTGCAATGTTACCCATGCTTGTTTTGAACCAAAAAAGTTGGCAACCCACTATCCACGTGGCGAAAAACTATTGAAAAATCTCTTTCATCACTTTCAAGCATCGGATACTGTAGAATGGTTTACCCAACGTGGCGTGGCATTAAAGACTGAGTCTGACGGGCGTATGTTTCCTGTAACCGACGACTCTGAAACCATAATCAAAGCCATGTTGCTTGCTTGTAAATCAGAGAATTTCACAATCCATTACCGGAGTGCTATTACAGCAATACGCAAGGGGAGCAACGGAGGAATAGCCTTGCAACGCGGAGAAACAGTTAGCGTTTTTGATTACGTAATCGTTACAACAGGAGGCTCACCCAGTGAAAAGGGTTTGCAATGGCTTGCCGTACTTGGTCATCAGATTGTAAAGCCTGTTCCAAGTCTCTTTACGTTTAATCTTTCAAAACCACATGCCGAATTAATGGGAGTGGTTGCCAAGCAAGCGCAAGTGCGCATTCAAGGTTTCGATTTTCGGTCAGTAGGTCCAGTTTTGTTTACGCATTGGGGATTGAGTGGCCCGGCTGTCTTGCGCCTTTCTGCTTTTGCAGCTCGTTTTCTAGCCGCGCAAAATTATCAATACGACGTGCATATCAATTGGTTGGGCGGATTGAATGATGAAGAAGTGCGCGCATTGCTCGCGACCCAATCCGCCGTGAAACTCAAAAATCAATCGTTTGAACACCTTCCCAAGCGCCTTTGGCTATTTTTATTGGATCGAGCTGAGGTCAATCCAGAATTGCCTTGGGGCGACACACCAAAAAAGCATAAAAATCGACTTGTCAATATTTTGATGGATGATTGCTATCCCGCAAAAGGGAAAACTACTTTCAAAGAAGAGTTTGTGACCGCAGGGGGTGTATCCTTGCAAAGTATTCAACAAAAAACACTCGAAAGCAAAAGTGTCTCCAACTTGTTTTTTGCAGGAGAGGTGTTGGATATGGATGGGGTTACCGGAGGATTTAATTTTCAAGCCGCTTGGACAACTTCCTATACCGTTGCCAAAGCCATTCATCAAAGAGAGACGCGTTCGCCGTCTCTTTAACAAATGGCTCATGACAATGGGTAATGGCTTTCCTGTTTAAAAAACAGGGTGCTTGGGTTTGTTTTGCAAAATAGCTTCAATTTTTTCCATGACGTCTTCAGAAAGCAGGGCAACAGCTTCCGGGGCTTTGAGATTCTCCTCGAGTTGGTGGGTTTTGCTTGCGCCTAAGATAACGGTACTGACATTTGGATTTTTGAGACACCAAGCAATGGCCAATTGGGCGGGAGAAATACCCAAATCGCTAGCCAAATCGACAATGTGATTTGCTTTGGCAATCTTATCTTCAACTACATTTTGATTCTTAAGCCAGTCAAGTTCCTCCAGATTCATGCGCGTTTCTGGGTCGATGCCATTTTTGTATTTACCGGTGAGAATGCCGCTAGCCAAGGGCGACCAGATGGTTGTTCCCAATCCTACCGTTTTGTAAATCTGACTATAATCCACCTCTACTTTTTGACGATGCAACATATTGTATTGCGGCTGCTCCACAACAGGGCCCAGGAGGTGGTATTTTTCCGCTACCATATGCGCTTCCATGATTTCTTGTGCGCTCCATTCTGAAGTGCCCCAATACAAAATTTTACCCTGCATAATCAATTGATGCATAGACCAAACCGTCTCTGCAATAGGCGTTCCTTTGTCGGGTCGGTGGCAATAGTACAGGTCCAGATAGTCGAGCTGTAAGCGCTTTAACGCGGCGTTACAGGCTTCCACTAGGTGTTTTCTATGCAATCCTTTTTGAGTGGGTAGCGTTCCACCATCCCCAAAGAAAGCCTTAGAAGACACGATATAAGAATCGCGCTGCCAACCCAGTTTTTTGAGAATGTTGCCCATTACTATTTCAGACTTTCCGTGAGCGTAGACTTCAGCGTTGTCAAAAAAGTTGACACCTGCTTCATAGGCCTTCACCATCAAAGCTTCAGCTACATCATCGCCGATTTGATTCCCGAAGGTAATCCAGCTGCCTAAAGAAACTTCACTTACAGGTAGCCCACTCTTTCCCAATTTGCGGTAATTCATAACTTTTGGTTTAATGCGTATTGATAAATATGATATATGTTATTGTTTAAAAAAACATCTCGGTTGTACCTTTGTTCCACTTACAAAGAAAGAACAAAAATGAAGATACTTAGAGGTGACGTGGTAGAAGCGTTAAAACAAATTCGCACAGCTGACAGCAAATTGAATTTGGTTGATGACGGCCACGTTAAAAACATACAAATATTTGGCGACGAAATTGAAGTAGATGTATTGAGCATCAACCCCACATTACAAGCCAAAAAGAAGCTAGAAGTTGAAATTCTCAAGACCATACACCGCGAAGTTTACGAGAAGGCGAAAATCAAAGTCAACGTAACCGTTCCTGAAGCACCAAAAGAGCAAGCGCCCAATCAAATTCGTGGGCAAGCCCTTCCAGGGGTGCAAAACATTGTTGCCATTGCTTCTGGTAAAGGAGGTGTGGGCAAATCTACGGTAACGGCAAATATTGCGGTTGCCCTTGCGGAAATGGGTTTCAAGGTTGGGTTAGTGGATGCCGATATCTACGGACCCTCCATGCCGATTATGTTCGACGTGATGCACGAAAAACCCCTTTCCGTCACGGTTGATGGCGTTAGTAAAATGAAGCCTGTTGAAAGTTATGGGGTGAAGTTGTTATCGATTGGCTTTTTTGCCGGAGCCAATCAAGCGGTTGTGTGGCGAGGTCCTATGGCCAGCAAAGCACTCAATCAAATGATTCGCGATGCGCATTGGGGCGAGCTCGACTTTTTGCTGATTGATTTGCCTCCAGGTACGGGTGATGTGCACTTGAGCATTGTACAAGCGGTACCCGTTACAGGAGCAGTTATCGTGAGCACGCCACAACAAGTGGCCTTGGCAGATGCTCGCAAGGGTGTGGGCATGTTCCGCATGGACAGCATCAATGTGCCTGTTCTGGGTATGGTTGAAAATATGGCTTATTTTACCCCTGAAGAATTGCCTAACAATAAGTATTATATTTTTGGACAATCTGGAGCGAGGCATTTAGCCGAGGAGGTGGACGTCCCATTTTTGGGTGAAATTCCTTTGGTGCAAAGCATTCGAGAGGCTGGTGATGCTGGCCGCCCAGCGGTGATGCAAGGCAATACCCCAGTAGCCGAAGCCATGCGTGACATCACGCGTAACATGGTAGCATCTTTAGTGGAACGCAATACCCAACTCCCGCCATCAGAGGCTGTCAAAATAACAACCATGGCTGGCTGTTCAGCAGTTAATCCGAAGAAAAACTAATTATGGAAGCAACTACGCAAAACATAGCGAAGATTCACCAAGCCCTGGATGAGATTCGACCGTTTTTGAATAATGACGGTGGCGACATCACGTTTATTGAACTCACCACAGAGGGGGTTGTGAAAGTGAAATTACACGGCGCTTGCATCGGTTGTTCTGTCAACCAGATGACCCTAAAAACGGGAGTCGAAATGACCATTAAAAAATACCTCCCCAGCATAACAGCAGTGGTTCAGGTACAATAATCACTCGGTGAGCTCCAGTACTTTTGCTGGAGTTCTCACTTTTTTCAGCCATAACAAAACACACACATGGCAACGCAATTACTAGAAAAAGCCACCGTCCTCTTTGCTGGAGACTCTGGCGATGGGATGCAGCTTACAGGATCCCAATTTTCACTCACCACAGCACTTCACGGCAATGACTTAGCCACATTCCCTGATTTCCCGGCCGAAATACGCGCTCCAATCGGAACAGTTAGTGGCGTTTCTGGCTTTAAAGTCAATTTTGGAAGCACTCGAATCTTTACTTCAGGCGGAAAAGTAGATACGCTTGTCGCGATGAATGTGGCAGCGCTGGTGAAGAATTTAGATCAGCTTAAAGCCAATGGCTTAATCATTGTAAACGAAGGCGGTTTTGATGCGCGAAACCTCAAGTTGGCCAATTATACCGCTGGGCAAAATCCACTAACGGATGGCACCCTTTCCAATTTTCAGGTCATTACAATTGACGTAAATAAATTGGTAAAAGAGCTCTTAAAAGACTCGCCATTAGGTAATAAAGACCGAGACCGAACCCGAAATATGTTTATGCTGGGGTTTGTGTATTGGTTGTATAATAGGAATCCCGAATCCACGCTTCAGTTTTTGGCGCGCAAGTTTGCCAAGCTTCCCGATGTAATGGCGGCAAACATTGCTGTTTTTAAAGCAGGCTTACACTACGCTGATACCACAGAACTGTTTTCCAATCGGTATGAAATTCAGCCGGCTCAAATGCCACCGGGTAAATACCGCAACATTATGGGCAACGAGGGATTGGCGCTCGGATTGGTTGCCGCGAGTAAAAAGGCAGGTTTGGATTTGTTTTATGCCGGCTATCCTATTACGCCTGCCTCGGATATTCTGCATGAACTGAGCAACCACAAAAACTTTGGGGTGCGTACCTTCCAGGCTGAGGATGAAATTGCTGCAATTGGCGCCGCAATAGGAGCTTCATTTGGAGGACATATAGGCGCCACAGGAACGAGTGGTCCTGGCATGGCTTTGAAAACCGAAGCAATGGGGTTGGCCTTTATGATAGAGCTGCCCTTGGTTATTGTGAATGTGCAGCGGGGTGGGCCATCAACAGGATTGCCGACCAAAACAGAACAAGCAGACTTATTGCAGGCGATGTTCGGCAGGAATGGAGAAGCGCCCATGCCAGTATTGGCATGTGCCACGCCCTCTGATTGTTTCGAGGTGGCTTTTGAAGCCACGCGGATAGCCATTGAACACATGACGCCTGTTATCCTACTTTCCGATGGCTACATCGCCAATGGAGCAGAGCCTTGGCCTTATCCTCAAGCAGCTGATTTACCTACTGTTACACCGCCCTTTGCGACAGCTGAAACGCCCTATCAACCGTATTTTAGAGATGAGAAACACGTGCGGCAGTGGGCGATACCCGGCATGAAAGGCATGCAGCACCGTGTAGGGGGATTAGAAAAGCAAGAGCTTACGGGCAATGTGAGTTACGACGCGGAAAATCACGAGCGTATGGTGAAAACTCGGGCGGCAAAAGTTGCAGCTATTGCCAACAGCATTCCTGAGCAACAGTTCGACTCTGGCTCTACCGCAGACCCCATCGTGGTGGTGAGTTGGGGCAGTACCTATGGCGCTTCTAAAGTGGCCTTGGCCAATCTTAGAAAAGAAGGAGTGCCTTGCGCACACATTCATTTGCGCTATCTCAACCCCTTTCCCAAAAATTTAGGCGCTTTGCTCGCTCAATTTTCGAAAGTCATCGTACCAGAGCTCAATGATGGACAATTGGTTGTGCTCCTGCGCCGCGCCTTCCTCACGCCCACCGAATCGTTGACGAAAATACAAGGTAAGCCCTTTTTGGCTGCCGAAATTGAAGCATTTGTAAAACAGCAATACGCAACATTATGACAACCGACACAGTAACAGCTAAAGATTTCGCTACCGATCAGGACGTGCGTTGGTGTCCGGGATGTGGCGATTATTCCATTCTTAAGCAAGTGCAAAGTATTATGCCCGAGCTGGGATTGCCCAAAGAAGATATCGCTTTTATAAGTGGTATTGGGTGTTCTTCTCGCTTTCCGTATTACATGGATACCTACGGCATGCACAGCATACACGGCAGAGCTACAGCCATAGCAAGTGGCCTAAAAGCCGCGCGCCCAGAGTTAAGTGTTTGGATTATCACAGGCGATGGCGATGGCTTGAGCATTGGAGGCAATCACCTCATTCATCTCCTGCGTCGCAATGTGGATGTAAATATCCTGTTGTTCAACAATGAAATTTACGGATTGACGAAAGGGCAATACTCGCCAACATCGGAGCTAGGCAAATTTACGAAGAGTAGTCCGCTAGGGGTTATTGATCAACCTTTCAATCCGCTATCCTTAGCCATGGGTGCCGATGCCAGCTTTATTGCAAGGGCCATAGATAGAGACCCTATTTTGTTACGCGACGTGTTAAGAGCTGGAAATTTACACAAAGGCAGCTCTTTCATAGAAATTTATCAAAATTGCAATGTCTTTAACGATGGGGCTTTTGACCCCTATTCTGACAAAAAGCGCAAGGCGGAAGAAACACTTATTCTACAGGAAGGCAAACCCTTAGTTTTTGGATTGGACAATGCAATGGGCATCCAGCTTGACGGGTTGACCCCTAGAATGGTTTCTTTGGCAACATGCTCAGCAGACGATTTGTGGATTCACGATTCAAAAGACCACACCAAAGCGTGGTTGTTGACCCGCTTTTTTGACGACCCCAAAGTTGCCGGTCATTTTCCACGGCCTTTTGGCGTATTCTATCAGCAAGAGCGACCCACGTATGAAAAAGCCATGCAAGAGCAGGTGAAACAAGCGGTTGAGAAATTTGGAGAGGGCGACTTGGACGTGCTTTTGGCTGGGCGAAACAATTGGGAGATTTAGAATTTTTAGAAACTGTGACACGCATCACATCCAACTTGCTCAAAATTACGTAGATTTAGGGTAACTTTTAAAAATAAGCATTATGAAAAAGAACATGGGCGGATTGGATAAGACCATACGCGTTATCATTGCCGCAATTATTGCCGTTTTGTTTTTGACCAATGTCATTACGGGAACCCTAGGTGTTGTTTTACTGGTGCTAGCCGGTATTTTTGTATTGACGTCGTTCATTAGCTTTTGCCCGTTATACGCTCCTTTTGGCTTAAACACCTGTAAGCGATAACAAGCAGTTCTATCGTATAATTAGACCGCAGTACAGCCCTGTATTGCGGTCTTTTTTTTGGTGAGTTTTGGGTTGTTGATTTTGTTTTTTATTAGCTAAGGCAAAAAGCAAAACAGTAAATTTTAAAGTTTTTTATTTCTCACAAGCGATATTAAAATCAATAACGAAGGAGCTAGTGATTGCGTCTTCTCGATTGGCAGGTTGCATTAGTAAGGTAAAAAGTTATTTATTTATGAGATTCAATGTAAATAATGATTATGTTTGTCGTGATTTAATTACTGTTTAACCAGGCGAGTCGCTTAAGTGACGTAATGCCAACTAATTTAAAAATCATGAAGAAGTTACCCTTTTTATCTTTAATCGCAGTGTTTATGAGTCTATTTGGCGGCACTAGTCTTTTCGGTCAAAAAGCTTATGTAAGTTTTACTGGTGGTTATGGAATGAGTATGAGTTCGCAAAATTTGTATAATTTGGGATTTTACAATTATACGAGTGATAACAATTCATTTACCGAAGAGCAAGTATATGTTTCCCTAGGCAAAGGATTAAATTTTGGTGGCGCTTTGGGATACATGTTTACTAAAAATATTAGCGCAGAGTTAGGTTTTTCTTATCTAATGGGGGGCAAATCTTATGCGAAGGATACCTATACGGATGGCATTACCGAAAATACGATATCAGCAAATATGTTTAGAATTATGCCATCAGTTGTTATTTTTTCCGGTATGGAAGGGATAAATCCATACGCAAGGTTTGGAATGGTAATTGGCACAGCTTCCACAGTATTTGATGTCAATAGCAATGTTGATAATGAGATTTTTGATGGAAGATTGGTGATGAATGGAGGTTTAGCAATCGGATTAAATGCGGGAGTAGGTGCACTGTATAAGCTGAGTGATAAGATTTCTCTGTTTGGAGAATTGAATATGATAAATTTATCACATGCCCCAACAAAAGGAGAAATAACGAAGCTCAATATGAATGGTACCAACCTGTTACCCGATATGACGACAAATGAAAGGGAAATTGAGTTTGTTGATGTCGTCACCATTGATTACGACACTCCCACATCAGATTCAGAACCAAATCAAGCACTAAAGCAAAAATTGCCATTTGGAAGCATTGGATTTAACATTGGATTAAGGATAGACCTTTAAGAATTGAGGCTGCTCAGGAATTACTATCCAATTTTAACTCCCAACTACCATTGCCCCCCAATCCAACTAGCCCAATTTTGAACTATATTAGCCACCTGTAATTCATTGGATTGGTCATGAAATATTCTTTGCTATTCGTAGCTTTTGTCGCTTTTTGGCAAGTGCAAAGTCAAACGTTTTTGGGTCCTGAGACGCGTTATGCCATTCGGCAACTGCAAACCGCCCTCGATGCATCTGAATCTGACGTTGGTGCTGTTGTTTCGCAATTCCCAAGTTTGCCCATTTATCCCGTTCAGGGGCAATGGTGTCTGTCTACATGGGCACTAACAGCACCTGATTTTGATAAACATGCCGCAGAAGCGTACTTTTTTGTTGGGGCGGTTGTGGGTGACGTAGCTACGTTGAAAATCCCATTGGCCAACCTAGAGTATTTACAGGACCTAAAGGGCATTCGCTTTATGCAAATAGCACCCAGAATTTCTCCTGATCTACACCGAGCCACAGCAGATGTGCGCGCCGATTCCGTTTGGCAAGGCATTGGGTTACCCCAATCGTATACCGGTAAAGGCGTGTTAATTGGCATCACTGATTGGGGATATGACTATGGACACCCTACCTTTATGGACACCAGCCTGACGCACACCCGCATTCGTGCTGTTTGGGATCACTTTAAGCAATCTGGACCACCACCAGCAGGTTTTCATTACGGCACTACATTCGACAATAGTCAAGACATTTTGAATGCCCAATCGGATACTTTTGGTGTTTATGAATATGCCACTCACGGCAATCACGTGGCAGGTATTGCCGCAGGAAGTGGTGGTGGCACTCCCCACCGAGGTGTGGCCTTTGAGGCGGAATTGTTGCTGAATTCCATACAATTAGATGCTGCATCAGCCATAGACGCTTTCCATTGGATGCAACAAATTGCAGCTGCTGACGACAAGCGACTTGTAGTTAATATGAGTTGGGGCCTGTATTACATGGGGCCATTAGATGGTACTTCCTTGGTTAGTCGCGCCCTGGATACCCTGTCGGCGCAAGGCGTTATTTTTACCACATCCGCTGGCAACAATGGGGATGTAAACTTTCATGTTTCCAAGGCCTTTCAGGCAGATACGATGCGGTCTCGCATTCATTTTTATCCCTACAATCAGCACGACCATATGTGGGGGCAGTGTATTTCTGCTTGGGGCCAACACGGGATATCTTTTGCCGCTGGATTCGATGTGTACGATTCAGGCGGTAATTTGCTTGGCGGCCTATCTTCCATTGCTACCCAAACCCCTGCTTCATATGTTGACTCATTATTAATCATTGGGCAGGATACCATCTTTTACAATGTTTTGCAGGACCTTCATTACCCACTGAATGGGCGGCCTCACGTACAATTGCGCATTAAAAATACCAATACCAGTCTACGAGTTGTGTTAAAAGCCCATGCAGATAGCGGAGTGGTTCATTTTTGGAATGTTGTTGAGTTGGACAATGGCGTGGGCAACTGGGGCCAGCCTTTTTCTGTTTTTGGCCCCAATAGTGTTGCCGGCGATAACCTTTATGGAATAGGTGAGCCTGCTGTTACCGAAAGTGTAATTGCCGTAGCTTCCCATGTTCC
>JAIULY010000109.1 GCA_022565875.1 Schleiferiaceae bacterium
CAAGGTGCAATTCTTGACTGTTAAATGCGCCATCCCACCAATCAAATTGTCCACTCAGCGAAGCATTGGCTAAGGGGTGTTGTTGCATGGCATCCCAATTGGCATAGTTGTTTGAAAAATTTGCTTGCAGCTTAATCGTCCCGGCTAATTGGTAGTCTGTAGACGCCCCCATTAGGCCATAAGCTGCCGCAGCGGGACCATTAGCCTGTAGCTGGACATTTAGCTTGGGGCGCTTAAAATCCGTAACGGCGCCTTTGCCGGCAAGCGAAAAGCCTGCATATTGCAACTGTAAATCCGTAAGCTGAAACTTCTCCACTTTCCCATCACTAAAATAACGGCCTTCCGCTGCAATATTTTGAAAAGCTTGCGGCCAGTCTGGCAACTTGATTTCACCCTGCCGCAACGAGAAATCAGCTACTAGCGTGGCGGGCTTCTGGCCTTCTTGATCATATTGCAGCAATCCACTTATCTTTCCTTTTGTCTGTGGTAATGTCCCCGCGTTAAAAAAGCGTTCTGGTACAAAGGCCAACAAGGCTCCCGGACTCGCCTCATTGGTTTTCACCTCCCAATGCTTTTGCTGTGCATTGGAAAAACCAGTTATATAAAACGAAGTTTCATTTAGCACCAGTTGTCCTGTTGGCATTCGGATGGCATTGGCATCGCTGGTAACCGCTACGCTAACTTGAACGGGAAGCTGACTTTTTAAAAGATTCTCATTATCACTTACAACAGCCGATAACAGACCCGTCGCCTTTACCGATAAATCTGTACCTACATTATCAAAATGTCCAGAAAATTGTAGCAACTCTAAATGCGCTCTAATTTGGGTTTCAGGGGTAAGGGTGTAACGTACATCCGTTTTATTAAATATCACCTTTTGCAGATCCAACTCAAAATCTGAAGTTGTAGCCTCTGGTTCTTCTTTCCAAATGATATAATTGGGTTTTCCGTTGGGCAAATCTCTAATTTGCAGCATACCGTTGTCAAAGTCAATTTTCTGCAAATCGTACTTTCCACGCAACAAATCCCACAGGCCAAACTGAAAATGAACTTGCTGAAAACTAAATAGTGTATCGGTAGATTCAGGGACGGGCTCGAAGCAAGTAACCGCCTCCAAGGCAATACTGACCATGGGAAATTTCTTTAAGCTCAAATCGATGTTGCGCACATCCATTCTCGCCTCTAGCGACTTATTGATTTCTTGAGTGAAAATGCGAATGACTTTCCCTTTGTTGAAATAAAGAAACAAAAAAGCACTACCAAACAGCAGTAAAAAAACCGCTGCTAGTAGTGCTATTATTTTAATTGTGCGTTTCAAATTTTCCCTTTTCTTGTTGGCGTGAAAATAATTGTAATTCGTAAACCAAACGCAATTGGGGTGCTCAAATTATTCACAGCATCCGCAAAAAGCTCACTTCTTTGGGCGAAAGAAAGCGCCATGTTCCACGGGGTAATTTTTTCTTGGTCAGCCCTGCAAAAGCAATGCGATCTAATTTGACAACTTCATAGCCCAAATGAGCGAAAATTCTACGGACAATGCGATTGCGGCCAATGTGAATTTCCAGACCTACATGGCTTTTGTCTTTGTCCTCTACGTAATTGATTTTATCAACTACCACAGGGCCATCTTCCAACTCAAATCCTTTCTTGATAAAGGCTAGATCTTTGTCGTCTAGCTTTTTGTCCAAAACAACATGATAGATTTTCTTAGCGCCATGAGAAGGGTGTGTCAGTTTTTTAGCCATATCGCCATCATTGGTAAACAACAACAATCCGGTAGTGGCACGATCCAATCGCCCAACGGGATAGATGCGTTCCTTGCAGGCTTTCGCCACCAGCTCCATCACCGTTTTTCGCGCTTTGGGGTCATCTGTTGTGGTTATAAATCCTTTGGGCTTGTTCAACAACAAGTATTTTGTTTTTTCTCCGCGCAGGGTTTGCCCATTGTACTTTACCGTGTCAGTGGGCTTCACTTGATAGCCCATTTCAACCACAATTTCGTCGTTTATCGAGACCAATCCTGTTTTTATCAGTTCGTCGGCTTCGCGGCGGCTACAAATACCGGCTTGCGCCAAATACTTGTTCAAGCGCGTCGTTTCTTTCACCTCACGCGTTGCGAATTTATCTTTCTTTGGAGCCACACTTGGGCGGTATCCAAAAGGTCTTTCAAAAGGTTTGCGTTTGCCATCTCTTGGCGCCTCTTGATCGCGACGGCCTTCTTCATTAGGGCGCGTACCTGTGTTGCCTCTTGAGAAGGCCGAGCTGTTGCCACGACTAAAGGTGTTTCTCGCCCCAGTCTGCTGATTGCCGAAGCTGTTGCTTCTTCCCCTAGGTTTTCTATCATTAAATCCTGATGCATCAGGCTCGCGGCCTTCACTTCGCTTTGCCTTATCAAACTCTGCTCTAGGGCGCGGTGCGTAGGGTTCCTTTTTCTCGCCACGTGGCGCGTCTCTTTTGGGGTAAGCATCACTTTTCCCTGCATGGAATCTCGGCTTTGAATCGCTAGATCGCTGCGGCTGACGATCGCCGTAAGACTTTGTTCCCCTTGGGGTAAAGTTACTTTTTTGCCCATCAGTATCCCGTTGTTGGCGAGGGGCACTTTTACCATCTCGCGAAGTACTTCCTCCACGGGGTTGGTCACTTTTTGAAAAACGCTTACCGGCACCATCACGGCGCTGAGAAGAATCTGAATTGCGTTTGTTATTTGATCTCATTAGAACTAAAATTAACCTGAATCAGGTAGTAAATAAACTTATTATTGGTGATTGTGAAGCAAAGCGTTCAAAGGCGAAAAAAGGGACACGTTGGTCCCTTTTACACGGTTCGTATTTTATTTTTTACAAAATCAACATAGCGTCGCCATAGGCCAAAAAGCGGTATTCTCTTTTGACGGCTTCTCTATAGGCTTTCATTAACAAATCATGGCCTGCAAAAGCTGAACCCATCATCATTAAGGTTGATTGTGGGCCGTGGAAATTGCTCACCATAGAATCGGCAATTATGAAATCGTGAGGAGGAAAAAGGAACTTGTTCGTCCAACCGTCAAAGGGCTTTACCAAACCTTCGGTGGTAACGGTGCTTTCCAATCCGCGCATTACGGTTGTGCCTATAGCGCAAACGCGCTTGCCTTCAACCTTGGCTTTGTTTACAATATCAGCATTTTCTCTGGTAATCCAAAATTGCTCAGAGTCCATCTTGTGCTTCGACAAGTCTTCAACCTCAACCGGACGAAATGTCCCTAAACCAACGTGCAAGGTCAATTCTGCAAAGTTGATTCCTTTGATTTCTAAGCGCTTCATGAGTTGTTTGCTAAAGTGCAAACCCGCAATGGGAGCAGCCACTGCGCCTTCTTCTTTGGCAAAAATTGTTTGATAGCGCTCAGCGTCCTCTTCCGTTGGAGAACGGTTGATGTATTTCGGCAAGGGGGTTTCGCCCAACTCGCGCAATTTTCTGCGGAACTCCTCATAGGTGCCATCAAACAAAAAGCGCAAGGTACGACCACGAGAAGTTGTATTGTCAATCACCTCAGCAACTAAGCTGTCGTCTTCTCCGAAATACAGTTTGTTACCGATGCGGATTTTTCGTGCGGGATCTACCAAAACATCCCAAAGGCGACTTTCAGAGTTCAATTCACGCAACAAAAACACTTCGATTTTTGCTCCGGTTTTCTCTTTATTACCCCACATACGGGCGGGGAAAACAGAGGTGTTGTTCAGTGTGAACACGTCTCCTTCTTCAAAGTAATCTAGGATGTCGCTAAATTGGCGGTGTTCAAGTTCCCCAGTTTTCCTGTGGATGACCATGAGCCGAGAGTCTTCGCGGTTGATGGTTGGCTCTTGTGCAATTAATTCTTTAGGCAGTTTAAAGTTAAAATGCGACAATTTCATTTTCATAGCTTACGGGCTTGAGTGTGTGTTAAAAAAGTCTGCAAAGATACACAAATTAAACTATCCGCTTGAGCAAGCCGTCTAAAGCATTTTTCATGGCAATTAACTGGCTGATCAACGCGACTTTGGCCCGTGCTTCTTCGGCATGACTAAAGTCGCGAAGGGCATCGCGTAAAAGCACAATTTTGTTATCTAAGCGGTTGCGTTTGAGGCGCAACAAGGTTTCAGTAACATGTCGCTTGATCAACTTTTCGCGGTCGGGAATCACCACATCGCGCTTTGCCCAATCTGCTGCCACATATTTTTCTGTGGAAAAATCCGCTGCCAAGGAGGCCACTTCACTGTCTTCGTGGCGTGTCCAGTAGTGCTCCTCCGGGAAAGTATCTGTCTCTTGAAAAATACTAACGCTCTCTTCAAAAATCTTGCGATACAGGGGGTTTTCGAAGGCCATTAGCTCGTCTTCCTCCAGAAAAAATGTAGCTATATACAAACCAACAGCCACTTCATCGGTTTCAAAAACCTGACCTGTGGCATCGTAAAAGTCAAAGGGAATCACCAAATTGGCACGGCTCATCATCATGCGCAGAATCACTTCCTCTTGCACTTGGTGTTTCCAATTCGTGGCAGCGTTTGGATTGGCAGCTATACTAGGCGACTGCACCACTTCCATGGGTTGCTGTTGGGTGTCTGTTTGGGTTTGTGTTGGTTGTTCTTTGAGATGTTTTTCGCGCAAGCGACTCAGCTCGCCAAAAACCAAACGCTCGTCGAGGTCCATTTGCACGGCGCATTGCCTTGCGTAGAGCTCGCGTTGTATATTGTCTGGAATTTTGGCAATACTCCCCACGATATCTTTTATCAGCGCCGCCTTTTTGATGGGGTCATTCCCTGCTTCCTCGAGCAATAATTTTGTTTTGAAACTAATGAAATCCAGCTCATTTTCTTTGAGATAGGCTTCCAAATCTTCAGCACCAAGTTTGCGCGCAAAGCTGTCGGGGTCTTCACCTTGAGGCAGTGGCACCACTCTTAAGTTCATTTCCTGCTCCAGCACCATATCGATACCGCGCAATGCAGCCCGAATGCCGGCAGCATCCCCATCAAAAAGCATGGTCAAGTTAGGCGTCAATCGCTTGATCATGCTAATTTGCTCTTTGCTGAGCGCCGTACCCGATGCACTAACAACATTTTGAACCCCTACCTGACTAAAAGAGATCACATCGGTATACCCTTCCACCAAATAGCAACGGTCTTTTTTTAGAATGGCTTGTTTGGCTTGGAACAATCCATATAAAACCCTGCTTTTGTGATAAATAGGTGTTTCTGGTGAATTTAAATATTTCGCTGCTTTGATATCGCTTCGCAGAATTCGGGCACCAAAACCCAAAACGCGCCCCGACATGCTGTAGATGGGAAACATCACCCGCCCCCAGAAACGATCTACCAACTCACCTCCCGTTCGTTCAATACTCAACCCTGATTTTACAAGGTTGTCTGCTTGATACCCACTTTTTAAGGCATGTGCAGAAAAGTTGTTGCGACCATTCGGGCTATAGCCCAACCCAAAACGCTCAATAGACGCCAAAGAGATGCCGCGCTCTTTGAAATAGGCCAAACCAATATGCTGCCCTTCCTCAGTGTTCTCCAGTTCATTCACAAACCATTTCTGAGCAAATTGACTCACCAAATACAAACTCTCCTTTTCACTGGCCGCCTGAATTTGTTCAACCGACTGCTCCTCTTCTTGTATTTCAATATTGTACTTCTTCGCCAAATAGCGCAGGGCCTCAGGGTAGGTGAAACTCTCGTGTTCCATTAAAAAGGTGACCACTGTTCCGCCCTTTCCCGAACTGAAATCCTTGAAAATTTGCTTAGCCGGCGACACATAAAAAGAAGGTGTGCGCTCATTGTTAAACGGGCTCAACCCCTTCAAACTCGAGCCCGATCGCTTGAGTTGCACAAACTCACCAATAACCTCCTCGATGCGAGCGGTTTCAAAAATCAATTCAACAGTTTCCTTGGGTATCATTGCCATTGGGCAAATTTACAATGTCCATAGCACTTGTGGTCTATGGTGCATGGATATTGGTGGAATAATTTTAACATCTATACAGGTACCCACCGCAAAACCAGTAAGGAATTGGAGAAACGTCGCGCGATTTTCATCCATTTCATATACAGGAGATCGCTGCCAAAAAAGCAAGATTTCATACGGCGCCGCAGTACATGGAAGGAAAATCTAACAGGTTCAAAGATTTTTGCGAGCGCCTGTCTCTCGAGAAAAAAGAGAAATATTCACGACTTTGTGCCTTTTGCGATAAGATTTCAAACGCGATAAAAAAGTAACGAATTGTCTCTTTGGGGATCCTTGCCTGCAAACCTAAGGTGTGAAAATCCCACAAAACATATTATAAATGAGGAAAGGAAGTAGTGATTTGCGGCGGACACCATCGGCTAGAAATAAAAAACCCTCTAAAACTAGTTGCTTTAGAGGGCTTATAAAAAGTTGCCCGACTAGGACTCGAACCTAGACTGACTGGACCAAAACCAGCTGTCCTGCCATTAGACGATCGGGCATCATTTGCGGGTGCAAAGATACATCAATTTCAAAATCTCCAAACAGATTTGTAAAAAAACTAAAAATATTTTTTTTGAGCAGTTTTAACAACATATTAAAGCTATCGCCCTCAATAATTTTCATAAATTCGCCGCCATATTAATAATACACCCATGGTTTCAAACTATACAAAAATCAACAACCTCTTTGGTTGGATTGTATTTGCCATTGCATCATTTGTTTATCTGGCTACAATAGAGCCCACAACCAGTTTTTGGGATTGTGGTGAATACATTGCAACATCTGTAAAATTGCAAGTGGGACACCCCCCCGGCGCGCCATTGTTTCAATTGTTGGGCAACTTTTTTGGCAATCTCGCTTTTGGCGATGTTACCGAACAAGCCAAATGGGTCAATATTATGTCGGCGTTGTGTTCGGCTTTTACCATTCTTTTCCTCTTTTGGAATATCACTTACTTCGGAAAGCGTCTGGCTGAAATCAAAAACACATTGACTGAAAATAGCGTCATTGCTATCATAGCCTCAGGTATTGTGGGTGCTTTGGCCTACACGTTCTCTGATACGTTTTGGTTTTCTGCTGTTGAAGGGGAGGTCTATGCGATGTCTTCTTTCTTTACTGCTCTCGCCTTTTGGATGATTACCCGTTGGGAACGCGAAGCTGATAAACCCAGCGCCAACCGCTGGCTTGTTTTGATTGCCTATATCGTTGGCCTATCTATCGGGGTACACATCCTCGTTTTCCTTGCCATCCCAGCGATCTGCATGGTTTATTATTTCAAAAAATTCGAAAACCCGACTACGCGTGGCTTCATCACCGCAAATATTGTCTCTGTAGGTATCCTCGGAATTGTATTCGCCGCCATTATCCCATTTACCTTGAACATGTTTGGCAAACTAGAAATTTTCTTTGTCAATGTGTTGCGCATGCCGTTCAACTCAGGAACCATCTTTACTGTTATTTTAATAGCCGTAGGCTCTGGACTGGGTTTGTATTTCACCAAAAAATTCAGCAAGCCGTATTACCACCAAGCTGTTTTAAGCCTTCTTTTTATCATTATTGGATATTCTACTTTCGTAATGCTGGCCATCCGGTCCAATGCCAACACACCTATCGATGAAAACAACCCCGAAGATGCTTTGAGCTTGTTGGCCTATTACAAAAGAGAGCAATATGGCGATTGGCCGTTGTTATACGGTCAGTACTTTAATGCCGAGTTGGATAAAAAGACGCCGTTTAAAGACAACACCCCCATCTACGAAAGAGATGAGGAGCAACGCAAATACGTTGTTTCTTATGACAGAAAAGGTACAGTGCGCAACTTTGCACCAGAAGACAAAGGCTTTTTCCCGAGAATGTACAGTGACGACCCCAATCACATAAAAAACTACGTAGAAATAGCGGGCATAAAAAATCAAAACAAACGCCCAACTTTTGGTCAAAACCTCAAATACTTCTTTAAGTACCAGATGAACCATATGTACTGGCGCTATTTCATGTGGAATTTTGTGGGGCGCCAGAATGATGATCAAGGGCGTTTTGAAATTACCAAAGGCAATTGGCTATCTGGGATTCCTTTTATTGATGCGGCTCGCCTTGGACCGCAGAAAAACCTACCCCACTACATGGAACGCAACAAAGGGCGCAACCATTATTACTTCTTCCCTTTACTCCTAGGAATTGCTGGTCTTTTATACCAATTCAAACGCCAAGGACAAGATGCTTGGGTGGTGTTTTTATTCTTCTTCTTCACGGGTATTGCCATTGTGCTCTATACCAATCACAAACCCTTTGAGCCTCGCGAACGGGATTATGCATTTGCCGGTTCGTTTTATGTGTTTGCCATTTGGATTGGACTAGGTGTTTACGCGCTTTATGATTGGCTGAAATTACAACAAAAGAAAGCCGCAACCATTGGTGTAGGCTTGGCTTGCTTGGTTTTGGTTCCGGGTATAATGGCCAAAGAAAATTGGGATGACCACGACCGCTCCAACAGGTACGTAGCTCGCGATGTGGCCAAAGCATACCTCGATTCTTGCGCCCCAAATGCCATCTTATTTACCAACGGAGACAACGACACCTTCCCGCTGTGGTATGTACAAGAAATTGAAGGATACCGCACCGATGTACGCGTGGTCAACTTGAGCTTATTGAACACCGATTGGTACATCGATCAAATGAAGCGGAAAGCCTATGACGGCGAACCCGTTCCGTTTACTATAGAGCGCGAACAATATAAATTTGGCAATCGCGATGTCATCTACTACCGCGATAACAACGTAAAAGGACGTTGGATGTTAGATGACTTTATGAGTTGGATCAAAAGCGACGCGCCCAACACGCGTTTCAAAGCCTTTACGGGTGCAGAAATTCAATTCTACCCACAGAAAAAAGTACGCATTCCAATTAACAAAGAGCAAGTATTGGCAAACAATGCCGTTTCACTTCAAGACACAAACCGCATTTTGCCGTTTATCGATTGGAACTTGGAATCCAATATCCTATCCAAGCGTGATATTATGGTGATTGACTTGATCAACAACAATGATTGGTCACGTCCTATTTACTTTGCTATCACCGTGGGTAACGATAGTAAATCGTACTTCTGGCTAGACGATTACTTCCAATTAGAAGGCTTAGCCTATCGCTTTGTCCCCATCAAAAACGAAAGTTCGGGTGGTGGCTCATTCAGCATGGGACGTGTAAATAGCGACATCATGTACGACAATTTCATGAACAAGTTTGAGTTTGGCAACATGCATTTGCCCGAGGTGTATTTGGATGAAACGAGCAGACGTCCTGCACTTAACCTGCGCAGTATTGCAGGTCGCCTAGCCAAGCAGTTGGCACGAGAGGGAGAAAAAGAAAAAGCCATTGCCGTGGCCGACCGCGCTATGGAAATGATGCCCGAAACCGTGTTCGATTTCAACTATTTTGTCCTCGACCTTTTCGAAGCCTACTATTTGGCAGGGGCTCAAGAAAAAGCGCGCGAGAATCTGTACCTTTTCGCAGAGCGCCTCGAAGGAGAATTGGATTACTACGACCAATTTAAAGGCAACAAACGCAAACAAGTGGCTAGTGATATTGGGATGAATTTACAGTTGTACAATATCATTTTGAGTATGTTTAATCAATACGATGAGACTGCGAAAGGCAACAAATTAGAAGGAACTGACTTGTATAAGCGCTACATCAAATACAGTTCGATCATCCCTTAATTACAAGGCGCACTCCATAAATAAGGTGAATCTCAATTGGGGTTCACCTTTTTTTTTGATGTTTGATGTACGATGTTCAATTTTCGATGTTCGATGTTCAATTTTCGATGTTCGATGTTCGATGTTCGATTCCTGTAACTTTGATTCGTAATTCATTTTGCGATTCTTTTTTTTGGAACACAGAGTTTCACGGAGGTGGACACGGAGTTTCACGGAGGTCAATGTTCGATATTCGATTTTCAATTCTCAATTTTCAATTCTCAATTCTCAATTTTTTGGAACACAGAGTTTCACTGAGGTGGACACGGAGTGGCACTGAGGTCAATGTTCGATATTCGATTTTCAATTCTCAATTCTCAATTCTCAATTCTCAATTTTTTGGAACACAGAGTTTCACTGAGGTGGACACGGAGTGGCACTGAGGTCAA
>JAIULY010000110.1 GCA_022565875.1 Schleiferiaceae bacterium
GTGGCAAAAGAGTAGTTGTTCCATCTGCTAAAACAGCTAACAATCCGAAAGCAGCGCCATTGCTATTGGCTGCAGGATCGGCAAAGCCACTTGCTAGCACGACTACTGCTTCGCCATCGAGATTTAAAGTTTGTAGGGGAGCATCAAAAACACCGACGGTATTAGACGTACCCGCTACATTAATCTCGAATATGTAATCCAATGGCACAAACGCATCATACCCTTCAAAATTACCGTAAGCCAAATTGGTATATGCTCCAGGAACGAGAACAGAAATTTCATTGACATCGACATTGGGAGCGTCAGTTGCTCCATGAAAAACAAGTAAGTCAACACTTGTAGGGCTATTGGCTTGCTCGCGAGCACCTGTAAAAACCGATAAATCAAAATTAGGCGCAGTGGCATAACCGGTTGAGCTAATGATACCGTTTGCAACAATGATATAGGTTTCATTTGCTACTAGTGTATAGGATTGACGAAAAAGGGCACCAGCTGTGTCTGTACTATTTGGTGGCTGTATACTTATGTCGAATGCCATTCCAGCCGGAGCATCGACAAATGGAGAGGCTGATCTAAAGTTGAAGCTGGGTAATAAAAGTGAATCGTTCAGCCAAACGTCCACTGTTGCTGCAGCTAGGTCAGCCGCGTTGTGAATGACTTGCACTCTTGCCGTTTGTGCTTGAGCACTCCAGCCAATAGCCACAAAGGCCATTGCAAAGAATAGCTTTTTCATAATTTTAAATTTTAGTTTATGTTTATGTGATGCTTGAACAACGAGATAGTCGTGCAATTGTTCATCATTTTATAAATATTTACTTATACATAACACATCGATAGCTTTGTTTTAATAAGTTTGAAGCTTTTATAAAAGAAATATCGTGTGTTCTAATCGGCATTCTTAGCCTGTCGCTGAGCAAGGCGTTTAGGGGAAAAGTTGAGTCTGCTCCGAAAAGGATGACTTCAATCAAAATCGACGCTGAGGGAATTTTTGGAACGGAGTTAACTAATTGTTAGTAAGGATTCAAAAATCTCCTGACAAGTCAGCCTTTGGTAGAAAGGGACTTTTCGTAGGGGCCTCAAGGTTAAATTTTAGGTTTTCGGGTACACACAGACAGGCTTTGAAAATGCGACCGGGAACGGGTCTTTTGCAGTACATTTGACCAGATAAGAAAAAAACAAAGTTTGAGCAACCCTTTTCTAGAAATTAGTGTCTTAAAGGCATAGGAACCGCAAACGATGACTAAAATTATACCTTTCTTTAACAACGAAGCCCAATTGATTAGAGGTTGCAAAAAGGGAAGTCCTAAATCCCAAATGGCACTTTATAATCTTTATGCGGGTAAATTGTTGGCCGTTAGTAGAAGGTATACCAAATCCATTGAAGACGCTGAAGAGGTTTTGTCCAATGCTTTTATTAAAGCTTTTCAAAACATCGACAGCTTTAAGGGGGAAGGATCATTAGAAGGCTGGCTTCGCAAAATTGTTGTTCGCGAAAGCCTCAATTTTATTCGTTATCAGAAAAATATTTTTGTAGAGCTAGAAGATGAGCGCCACGGAGACGAACAAGCCTATGATCCAGATCAAGCAGAGGTATCGCGTTTGCTCGCCATCATTGATGAGTTGCCAGTTGGCTACAAAACCGTTTTCAATCTGTATGCCATAGAGGGGTACAGTCATAAAGAAATAGCGGAAATGCTTGATATCAGCGAAAACACTAGTAAATCACAACTGAGTAAAGCCAGAGGTCATTTGCAACGCAAGCTCAACTTTTTGTCTAAAGTAGAACAGTATTAATTCACGATTCATGAATCAGCAACATCCCATAGATCAATTTGTAAAGAGTAGGGTAGCGCACCACACCATTGCTCCTTCTAATGCCGTCTGGGAAAAAATTGCAGCGGCCAACAAGAAACAGGCGGTTACAACTTATCCACTATGGATTGCGGCAAGTTTGCTCTTGTTGCTATCTATAAGCATCACAACTTTCTGGTTGACCAGCGCTGACGCGGTATATCAGCCAAGGGGTATTGATGGCCTGGCCGTTGAAAGTGGTACGGGCGACAATGATGGTGTTTCGATAGTCGCTAGAATTCAGAACTTTAGAGATGCCAAATTGCAGCAAGCCATTCCTGCCCCAAAAGTAACACCCATAGAAATCGCTAGCGCCCCTGTAGACATCGCGTCAGTTGAAGTGCTAGCAGAGCCTGTTGAGTTGTTGTCGTTGGAAAATGAAATAGATTTAGAAAAAGAATTGAAAACCATCATCGTTTTAAATATGCCTGAACTTACCGAACGATTGACGCCTCCAAACCGCGTAAGAAAAGAAACGTTGCCACAAGATCTTTTGGCGAACGCTCCAGATTCGGCTTCTTCGCCGGGTTTTAGATTGCTGGATTATTCATTGGAACAGCTCAATAATGTGGTGCATGGCAATAAAATAGCTGCGCCCAAGAACTCCAAAGAATTACTTCCCGAACCGATAGAGTTAGCCTACGATCGCGTAACATCATTTTTTAGAAGTAACAAAAACAATTAATTTCAAAATCAAAATAGATGAAAATCAAATCCACCATTTTCAGTTTTTGCTTGGCCTTAGTCACCAACATGGCCCTAGCTCAAGAAACTACCCCCATGCAACTTCCTCCCTTGTTGCAGGACTCTGTGTCATTTTATGTGAAAGACAAACTCGTTACGATTCACAGGGGAGGAGATGCGTCAAAAGATCAAATTCAAACAAAGTATTTGAGTGAAATACCCGAGCAGTCAAAAGGTAACTTTGCCGACGCGATGGATATTACTGTCAATGCTTTGGTGGTGTTGAATCGCAATAATTCCGAAGCCATCCGGTACCAATCTATGGCGAAAATGATACGTGTGAGCACTGCCAATCCTGATATTCGTTTTCACGAGGAACACCGAGATGTCATTGATATTTGGACCTTGGTTTATGGACGCGATTTAGATGGTTTTCAAGCGCACTGGGAGGAAAACTTTCCTTTGGTGCAGTCCCTATCAGAAGGATATAATTATGATACGATACCCATAATCGTCAATGGAACCACTATTTACATAGTGTCTAATGACGTGGCCAATCTAGAACAAGTGGCTATTAGCACGGCGCTTACAGAAATGGTACAACTAGCTAAAGAAATCATTATTACTGCGGAAACGGGAAATGCAGAAATAGATCGATTGTTGAAAACAGGCGCTATTGACGAAGCAGAAGCAGCTGACATGCGAGAGGGTTTAAACAATGACTTAGCCGATATGATTGTTGCTCTTGAAAATATGGCAGACCAAAACGAAGGCATTGAACTTGGCGAGGATTTATCTACTTGGGCTGATGCTTGGAAAAATGAAGATTCGGAGACTTGGGATGATGACGATTTCGATTTTGACGATATTTGGTCAGATTTTAAAATTCGTAAAAATTTCAAGAAAGTCACCCCAAAACGCACAACTTGGGAGACTGATTTATTTTTCGGTTTAAATACCTTTTTGGATGAAAACAATGCCCAACTAGATGGCGAACAAGAGTTAAATCTTTGGGGGAGCAATCAAGTTTATTTTGGGTTTAATGGACTAACAGCACTGGGAAGTATTTCCTCTCCGTTTAAAATTAGATATGGTATTGGATACTATTGGCACCGTTTTTCTTTTAACCGCAACACCATATTGGTACAAAACGAAAATGAAGTGACATTTGGGGAGAATGATCAATTGAATCAACTCGATCGTAGCTATTTTAGAACGCGTTACCTACATATTCCTGTAATGCTTCAATTTGATCGTCGGAATTCCAGCTTGGAAAGCAGTAATTGGGTTTTTGGTTTGGGCGGTTATGCAAGTGTACGCACTTGGTCAAAAATGCAATATCAAGGTCAAGACCCGATAGGGAATAGGGTGACTGTAGAAAATCGCGGGAATTACTTTGTAAATGACTTGCGCTATGGCCTACAAGCACAAATAGGTTATGATGATTTCCGATTAGGTGTTGAATATGACTTGAATCCCGTCTTTCGCAATGGCCGTGGTCCCGACTTGACTCGAGTAGCCATTGTTTTGGGCTGGTCGATGTAAAGAATCACTCTCTATGACAAAAGAATCCCGACCTATGGTTGGGATTTTTTTTTGGTCGTCATAACGGCAGTAGTACAGAAGGCTCTTGTAGAAGGTAATTTGGCAACTGAGTTTTTTGAGTTGGTTTTCTCACCCGCTAATGCAAACAACTTCAACATGTTTTACTTGCTAACCCCTGCAAATAGTTTTATAGCAAGTTATTTTAGGAGTTGTTTTTGAAGTGTTTAAGGTGTTTTTTCGTGTTTATTTATCAGTGGTTAGACGCCTTAAATTCATTTTCAAAACAGTACCCTGCTTTTTACCTTAATTCCTTTTTCTCATAATCAAAGAAAAAATTGGCGTGTAATTTCTTTTCAAAACTTTTCAACTTGTTTATATGCATGAAGCTGCTTTTGATTTCAGCTAAAGGAACAATAAAGAGTTGTTCGGGAGACATTCCCTTCCCTCCAACACCAATTGCAAGAAATACAGGAATATTACGGCTCTCTTGAAAGTCTTGATAGCGTTCAAGTTGTTCCTGTTTCGCGATTACAATCCCATTTTTATACAAACTTTTCCGCCATTTACACTCAATGGATAATTGGTGAGTTTCTCCCTTTAGCTTGAATACCAGTAACATATCTGGTTGAGGGGTGGTGTCAGCATAAATTCCGTTAATGTATTTGTCGCCGGCCCACTCCTTTATAGTGAAAAATTTCGGATCAAACTTTTGAGCTACAAACTTTTCAAAATCGTCTCCATTCTTTTTATTTTGGTTAATTAATTCTGTTTCAGAATCACCGTTTGAGCTAGATATTCTGTGTTCAATATCTTTAATAAGATCGTTGTAAGGAAGACCTTTTTCGCCAGCGGTTTTTTCAATCAACTTTTTTTCATTCGTTGTTAATACCCCATCGGCAATGGCCATTTCAATGATTTTTTCCAATTCGTGTCCCTCTTCAGTACTTTCTACTTTGTGAGTGGCGTTAAAATATATCACTATTCCAACTATCAAAGTCAAAAGTCCAACAACCATTATTACAATGCCTACCATTCGATTCATGTTTTATTGCTACAGCTAAATATTATGGGACGATACCTGATTTTTTACTTTATTTGAAAAGGATGGTTGTGTTTTCTTGGCTTCTTTTTTAAAGCTGCAAACTTAATCGATTTCTTCATTATGCCCATTAGGGATAGGATGATGTAAATTGATAAATCCTGTTTGTGTGTAGGAGATTTGGGTGTGTCAAGTCTCCGTTTGATGCACTTTAAGCTGCGCAATTCACCAAAAGGGGTTAGCTATGCGGTAATTTAATCTGGAATTTTTCGATAATCAATGCAAAAGGTTAGTGTGATCGTAAAGGTTGAGTCTGCTCCGAAAAGGATGATTTCAATCAAAATCGACGCGGAGGGGATTTTTGGACCGGAGCTAACTAATTGTTAGTAAGGATTCAAAAATCTCCCGACAAGTCAGCCTGTGGAAGAAAGGGACTTTTCGGAGGGGGCTCAAGGTTCAATCATCAGCTAATAAAGCGCCTTACGACTCAAGTCTTTTTTTAGGATGCTTAGGCCAAAGAGCTTATTTATAACAATCAAATATTTTCACTTCTAACTGCTCTATTTGTAGCTTGAATTCGTCGTGTTCTATTTTCTGTTTTAATTCTTGCAAAGCAGCTTCTGCCAAAGAACACTCTCCTGATTCTGCGTATGAAAGAGAGAGGGTCAGGAGTGTGCTCATATATGTTATTTTATTTGGGTTTCTGTCCAGTACAAATTGGGCCGTTGCTATGGCCTCTTTGTAATTCTCTATTTGGTAGAAGGTCATGGCCAAGTTAGCTACAGCCTGAATGTAGCTATATTCCGAAGCCGAAAAAGATTTTTTGAAGTACTCAATTGAAGCATTTATGTTTCCTAAGTCTCTTTCCACCAATCCAATATTATTTAGTAACACGGGATTATCAGGCTCAATTTTTAAAGCTTTCAAAAAAAGTTTTTTTGCTTTTAGTAGATTACCGCTCTTCAGGTCATCCAATGCAGACGAATTTAATTTATTAGCAACGGGGCTTTCAAACGCTTGATTATATTCAACAACAAAGGCTTCCTTTCCTTCTTCCTCTTCTATTGTATACCCCTTGTTGGTTGAATTTGAGCAGGAAAGAGTCAGTAAGAGCATTGTTGATATTGATATGATTTTCATTTTGTTCGTGTTTCGGATAAAGCCAGTTCTTTGTAAGTATACAAGTGTTTGAATGTTTTCACTTCGAGAGGGTGCATTTTTTACAGTTCTTCAGTCCCTTCCGAAAAGGATGTCTTCAATCAAAAGATAAGTCAGCGTTTGGTGGAGAGGGACTTTTCGGAGTGGGACAATTTTTAGGATTGTGGATGAAACAGGTTAAAGAAGTAGAATACAATAACCAACCAGCTTTCTACCTACCCCGATTCATAGAATGCTGCTCCTCCAACTTCTCAATGCGGCTAAGCAACCCTTGATGCAACTGAACAGGGGAGTATACGCCAATAATTTGTGCCTTTTGAGAAATTGTCGTTATTGCATGGGCCTCGCCCAGCACTGTGATGTGAGTGTCAGTGCTATCCTCAACCGCACCAATTAGCCATGTCTTGTCTTTTAAAAAGCCGTGGAGCCCTTTTTTTATCTCTTGAGTGTTTATGCCAAAAAGGACTTGCCCTAAGGCACAACTATCTGATTCAAAAAGTACCTTTGTGGTGTCGATCACAATAAACGATTCATGGAATGCGGAAAAATCAGGAAGGCTTTCGCTAATAATATTGCTTTTTGATGCTAATGTAGTTGGCTTTTCTGGGTGCTTAAAGCCTATCAATTGATTTACGGTTAGTTTCTTTGTCAAGATCTGCTCCATCGGTATCCGGAAGTATTCGGAGGCTTTTAGTATGGTTTCAATTTTTGGCTCTGCGCGCCCCTCTTCATAAGAACTTATAGATCCTCTAGTAATGTCCAGTTTGTCAGCAAGTTGTTGCTGAGTTAAACCGCGGACACTACGTATTTTCTTTATGTTGATGCCAAAGTGAGACATGTGCTGTGTTGTTGATTGAAATGCAAATATATGATGTTTTCTTTAATTAGCATAAAGCTATTAAAATGTGTTTTTTGATAGGCGAATGAAAATTTTGCTAAAAAAATTTGCAAAGTATATTTTTTTTTGTAATTTTGCTCTCGGAACATATGAACGCAATATATTTAACACTTCAAAAATCAGCTTATGGACGAGCATTATTCATTAGTAAAAAACTACATCATCGAGCTTGGGCACTCGATTACCTATGAAAGTCAAATTGATAACTTGTTGGTCATCGAGAATGAAGACATCGGTGTAAAAAACATGGTTATTGGGGTGGCGTCTCCTATTGTTATTGTAGAACAATATCTCTTTGATGTGCGCGATGATCCTGATGTATTCAAGAAATTACTCATAAAAAATCGTGACATCGTCTTTGGCGCTTTTGTGCTTGATGAAACCGGTGAAAAGGTGATCTACAGGAATACGCTTCAAGTGGATACACTCGATTTAAAAGAATTGGAAAGTACGCTCAATGCACTTGGCTTACTGCTTAGTGAGTACTCTTCCGAATTGTTAGCTTTTTCTAAAAACACTAAAATGTAATTTGTTATGAACGTATTTAAAAGATTGTTTAAAATTGGGCAGGCGGAAACGCATGCGGCTGTTGATAAGTTGGAAGATCCCATCAAAATGATTGAACAAGGGTTGCGCGATTTGCGTGAAGATCAAGATAAAGCTATGAGGGCTTTGGCTGAGGTAAAAGCTATGTTGATTCGTAGAACGCGAGAATTTAATGCAGCTAAGGAACGCGAATCTGACTTGCAAGAAAAAAGTATCCTCCTCCTTAAGCGCGCTCAAAACAAAGATATTGAACAATCTGAAGCGGATACGCTTGTTCGTGAGAACTTGAGATTGAAAGGACAAGTAACCAAGGAAATTGCTTTAGCTGAGTCTGATGTCGCTAACTTGGAAAAACAAGTGCAAACGTTGGAAAGCAATGTGGCCAAAATCAAAAATAATATTGGTCAATGGGAGAATGAACTCCGCACCTTGAAGGCTCGTGTGAAGGTGAGTAGCGCCACGAAAATGATCAACAAGCAAATGACGGGAATGGACTCCACCAGTGTTATTTCTATGTTGGAACGCATGAAGGATAAAGTCTCTCAAGAAGAGGCGTTAGCTGATGCTTACGGGGAGCTGGCTGATGCCAATACTGGACACGAAGAGCGTATGAATAAGAAGATTGAGGAGTTGTCGATTGATGACGAACTCGAGAAACTTAAAGCGCAGTTAGGTGTAAATAAATCTGCTGAATAAAAACGAATGCAATCACTATTTGACATATCCTTTGCGCCAGCAAACTTTGTGCTTACGTTGTTGCTAGGTATCGTGATGCTCTACTGGTTAGTCGTTATCTTTACAGGATTCGACTTTGATATTGACGGACCTGACGCTGAAGCCAACGCATCAGGTCCTGACGTGGGAAATGTAGAGTCACCAGGGGCATGGCAAGCCATACTTGAGTTCTTTTATATCGGTGAGTTGCCAGTTATGTTTCTTGCCTCTATCGTGGTGGTGTCTATGTGGTTTATCAATGTAAATGTGACTTTCCTTTTTGGCTGGTCTCATAGCCTGCTCGGTTTTTTGATATACATCCCCAGTTTTATTGTGAGTATGCTCATTACCAAAGTTGTGGCAAGACCATTTATAAAACTCTATGCACTATTCAATCACAAAGGTGAGGCGCCTATTGACTTCATTGGTAAATTGGGAAGAGTAACGTCTCCCTTGTCTAAAGAGCGTCTAGGGCAAATTGAAGTCCGAATTGATGCAGACTTCTTACTCATCTATGCGCGCGCTATGGACGATGAAGAAATCGGCCATGATGAAACGGTAATTATTTTAGAAAAATCCTTTGATGGAAAACATTATCTCGTACAACGTTATAACAATCAATAAAAACCCTAAAATTTCAACTAAATGAACGAAACTTTTTACGTAGTAGCAACTTTTGGTGTGGTAGTTTTTGTCGGACTGCTGGTCTGGCTAATCACCATGTACAAAAAAGTAAGCCAAGGTCAAGTCTTGGTAAGAACAGGACAAGGTGGTGTCCGTGTGTTTTTTAACGCTGGTGTGGTTATTCCGATACTTCATAAGGAGGAAATAATGGATATTTCCGTTAAAAAACTCGACATCACACGAATGGGTAAGGACGGTTTAATTTGCAAGGACAACCTCAGGGCAGACATTAAAGTCGCCTTTTTTGTCCGTGTGAATAAGTCCTCCCAAGATATTGTCAATGTCGCTCAGACCATTGGCTGTGCCAGAGCCTCAGATCACAAAACCCTTGAAGCTCTTTTTGAAGCTAAATTTTCTGAAGCTCTCAAAACTGTTGGGAAAAAGTTTGATTTCTCAATGCTTTATGAGGCCCGTAGAGAATTTCGCGACGAAATCATCAATATTATTGGTACCGACTTAAATGGCTATGTATTGGATGATTGTGCTATTGATTATTTGGAGCAAACCAAGTTAGAGTTTTTGGATGCTGACAATATTCTCGATGCGGAAGGTATCAAGAAAATCACAGAGCTAACGGCTGTTCAAAACATGAAAGCTAACTTGATTCGTCGTGATGAAGAGAAAACCATCAAGAAACAAGACGTAGAGGCGCGCGAGGCCATTTTGGAGCTGGAGAAACAGCTTCGAGAAAAGGAAGAATCTCAACGTCGCGAAATTGAAACCATCCAATCGCGAGAACAAGCTGTCATTGATACGGTGCGAGAAGAAGAGCGATTAAAAGCTGAAACGGTACGCATTCAAACAGAAGAAAAGCTACAAATTCAAGAGGAAAACAAACTTCGTCAGGTAGTTATTGCAGCTAAGAATAAAGAGCGTGCCGAGGCTGTGGAGACAGAGCGCGTACTTAAAGACAAAGA
>JAIULY010000111.1 GCA_022565875.1 Schleiferiaceae bacterium
CCCTTTACGTGTTTGGGGTACCCACTAGGGGTACCCTTACGTGTTTGGGGTACCCACGAGGGGTAACCCTTACTGGGGTACCCTTATCCTTTCCTTTTCCAGTTTTTGGGGTTGTTTATGATATAGTTTGAGATATTTTGATACGCTAGTTCGTCTTGGATTATTTTTTCCCAATAATTGCGTTGGAAAAGCCTGCCATTGAATTTTTCCCATCCATGTTGTTTCACGCCTTGAACGTAACCTACCGTAACAATCGATTGAAATGCGCCAACGATTTCACCAACGGTATTTCCGTTATCTATAATTTCAATGATGGAATGAAAATGATCGGGCATTACCACATATTCATGCAAACCAATATTGGTAAAACGTTGGGGGAGTTTCACCCATTCATCAATAACTAATTTTCCTGCGTCATTTAAGATCATTTCGCCATTCCGTATTTGACCGAAAGGTTGCCACCTCGGATTTCGTCTGCGATCTATGTTAATGGTTATGTAATACAATCCAGTTTGTGAATAATCATAGCCTTTTAAGCGGATGGATTGGCGATTGTTTAACTTCCTCTGACCGCCTAATTCTGAGAAATTTGTCATACTCACAAAAGGTTTAAGTTTTTGCTTTTCAACTAATTATCTGCTTGTTGCTTTCTGCTACCTCTAAAGTTTCAATCTGTTTTTCAATGTGAAACAGCGATGTTTTTTGTTGCGGGTCTTCGCAGCGCTACTATAAGCTAAAACTAAGTAGTCACATTAATGCCTTAAAAAAACAAAGTACAGCTGATTTTTTGTTTTGCAAGAACGCAAATTTAGAAATACTTTTATTACAAATTTAACCTTAGAGAGAAATTTACTGACCGGTAGGTCCAGTCGGGGTTTCCGCGGGAAAATTATGGGGTCAACGGCTCGATGGGGTACCTCTTGTGGTTCCCATTACTTATTCGTCCGAGTAGGCGCTTTTTTTATTTCATTCAAAACCAAAACGTTAAAAACTTGTGATTCTCGTTAATCATTCATCCGAGTAGACGAAGGGCCACACAAAAAAAGCCCCCGAAGTTCTCCTGAACTCTCGGGGCCGCTTCGTTTACTCGGTGTTCCTGTTTTTGATGTAAATGTGCCCCCTTACCACAAGCGTTGCACTTACGGTATTGTACAGCAACAATTTGGCTTACAAACACCGCATAGTAACCTGAGTCGACTGGCCATTTTGGTCGGTCACGGTTATGATATGGTGACCAGGTTGCAAAGTCAATGCAAGGCTGTGGTCTATGGTTGTGCTGGAATGAAATTGCCCATCTACATCCCAAAACAGGGTCGCATCGCTATTTTGATGTGCTGCTTTTACAACTACTTTTTGTAAACTACCATCTCTATCTCGCGGTAAGACAATTTCTGCATGGTTCTCGGGGTAAATAATTTGAATGACATTCTCCTCCTGACTTTGACATGCTGGCCAAAGTGGTGGCACGGGCGTGTAATCTGCATGTCGTTGTCGATAGTACCAAGCCATTGAAGGAGGTAATTCGAAATAATTGACAGTTTCCATTTCGCCAGTAAAACAATCGTGGCGTACCCGATGACTCTTTTCTTTGTTGACTACCACACCTTTGTGATACGCGCACACCTGTTCACGCGCGCCTTCTGGCCAGTATGCCTCGGTTTTGCTTTCGCAATGTGCACCTGCAATAGCACCACTTTTCTTGCAAACACGTACCTTCTTTGCGTGTGTATAACTGGGTGTCATTTCCATCGGTCGGGGCAAGAGGTTAAAGGCTTGAAACAGCAACGGTGCGGCGACTTGGCCTCCCACTATGCCGGGCCTTCCTTCGCCACTGGCATTGCCTACCCAAACGCCTACTACATATTCCGTTGTGTAGCCAATGGCCCAGGCATCGCGGAACCCATAACTGGTGCCTGTTTTCCAGGCGATGTTGGGTTGTGCAAAATACTCCCACCCCTGCTCTTCTTCTGGACGAGTTACTGTTCGCAAAGTGACCGATGTCCACCAAGCGCTTTCACTACTGATGTTTTTTTTCTGATTCATAGTAAGAACAGCTAATTGTCCACCAATAGCAGCTGTTTTCGGGGCTAAGGCCTGCGCTTGCCGCCCGAGGTAGGCATAGGCGTCTACGAGTTCCCAAAGAGTTACCTCGCCACCGCCCAAAATCAGTGAAAGTCCGTAGTGTGACGCAGTATTGTCTAAGCTTACAAAACCCAATTGGTTGCAGTCTTCTAAAAATGGGGCCACATGGTACTCCTGCAATAGTTTAACCATGGGAATGTTCAATGAACGACTTAACGCCTCACTTGCTGGCACAGCGCCATCATAGCTATTGGCAAAGTTTCTCGGGCGAAACCCATTTATTACCACGGGTAAATCAGGTAATAATGCATTTGGAGAAAGGATGCCCGCATCTAAACTCAAGGCATACAAAAAAGGCTTCAAGGTGCTGCCACTGCTCCGCGGTGCCTGAACCATATCTACGAATGGGCTATAACGGTTAGGAATACCTGGAACATTGCCCACATAGGCAACCACCTCGCCCGTTTGAACCTTGGCAATCAACAACCCGGCATTGTGGATTTGGTTGGCGGCATTGATTTGGCCTTTCCGCTGTAGCAATTGCTCCAAACTCATTTGCAAGGTTGCGTCTACTTGGGTGTGGTGGTTTTTGCCTGGGGTTTGATTGTGAAAGCGTTGCACAAAGTGATAGGCAGTTTGTGGTAGGTTATAGGTTTTTTCAGGTAATGGTTCAGCCGTTGCTAGGGTATATTCTATACTGTCTAAGTAACCGTTTTGGTGCATTTTGAGCAACAATTGATTGCGCCGATCCAGCAACAACGCCGCGTTTTTACCAGGTCGTATCCAACTGGGCGCGTTGGGTAAAAGGGCCAATGTAGCATATTCGGCAACGGATAACTGCTGTAAGGGACGGCCAAAATACCGCCACGCGGCTGCTTCTACGCCTACAATGTTGCCGCCAAATGGAGCATGGGCGGCATACAATGCTAGTATTTCGGCTTTTGAATATGTAACCTCTAAACGCAGCGCCCTCACCAACTCCAAAGCCTTCTCCCAAAGGGTGCGACGCGGATTGCCTCGCGATAAGCGAATTACTTGCATGGTAATAGTAGATCCTCCGCGCTTGACCTTCCACGCCGTTGTATTCTCCCAAAGGGCCTTTGCAAAGGACACAGGATTGACCCCTGGATGATAACGAAACCACTGGTCTTCAAACAAGAGAACGGCCTGTTGGTAAGCGCGTGGCAAGGTATCGCTAGGTGGAAACCGCCACTGCTCGTCTGATGCCGTGCGGGCTCCGAGTAGTTGTCCATCTTTGGCATAAACAACTGTGGCGTAATGCGGAGCAAAAAGTGGTCGCGGTAGGCAAAAGGCAAACCAAAGCAACAAAGATGCGCCTACGATCCACTTAATTCGCCGTCGCCACATTAGTAAACGGTTACAAATTTTCCGCGTTTCAATGCGCCAATATCACCGGCGTACATGCTTTCTATCATTACGGGAGGTAAATAAAACGTTCCGCGGTAGGTCGCGTTCAGCCGTACCTCAAAGGTTTGTGTCTGCTTTTGGTTTAATGAAAAATAACTGTGCACTCGGTCGTCTCTAAAGTCGCGATACAAGCCTTTTTCGTTGGTGCTTTCCCTTGCCTCTCCTAAAATTTCCCAGCCAGAGGGAAAAATTTGTGTCAATGCTAAATCGCTGAGGTCCAATGTAGGGGTGGTGCGTTGCACAACTACCCGAGCAAAAAAGTCGGTGCCTTGCGGTAATTCCTCTATGGAAATTACTTCTCGCTGACTGTTGAGGTAGGTTACCGAAAGGGAAACGTCCTTGGCGTATTCAACTTCTTTGCCTATTTCGGGCACACCTGTATTGCTCAACCGCAGGTATATTGGAGTTTTGCCTTTGTTTTGTAGCGATACCTGATAGTTTTTTTGATCGCCCAATTTTTTGGTAATGACGCGCCCTTTTCCACTTACCTTCTCTTTGCTCTGACCTTGAATTGCTAGTTCGCCTTCAAAAGCCGCCTGTATGTCAATGTCTTTATAATAGGCGGCCAAAGCAATTAATCCCCAGGCCACTTCTTGTGTACTCATCCACGCATCGGAGGATAGTTTTTTGACGAGCTGTTCGGCGAGTTGCGCGCTTAGTTGGTCTCTTTCTAGAGCAATCGCACTAGTCAATACGATAGCTTGGTCTCGGGTGCGTGACCCAAAATTATAAGGGGTGCGGTAGTCCTCATGGGGTAACTTGGCACGCCCGAAAAGTTCTTGTGCGCTATTTTGCTGGCCAGCTAAATGGTACGCTGCTGCGAGGAGATGGGCAGAGCTTCCGGCCACCTGAGCGCGAATCCGATTCATGGCCCCTAACTCGGGTTTTCCGGCTAAGGCCAACACATAAAGCCGATACACTTGCGAATACAGCAAATAGTCTACAGATCCATGTTGCGAAAAGTTTCGGGCTTGCTCAGCTTGGTAGCGCATTAGATTGGCCTTCAGTCCGCTCGGAACTTTATGGCCCTGCTCTGCTGCAACAACTAAAAAATGCAAAGCATACGTGCTGCCCCAATCGTTGGGACTGCTGCTATTGGGCCAATACCGCAAACCGCCACTCGGGTGTTGGAGTTGCATTAAATGGGTGAGTAGCGCACTATATTGCGCGTTGAGTTGCTCTTTTTCTTGCTGTGTTAATGTCGTAAATCTGTGCAGCAACAATTGTGGAAAAATCTTGGAAACCTGTTGTTCCAAACAGCCGTGCGGATATCCCATTAAAAACTGCAACCGCTTTTGCAAATTGATGTCTGGCATACCTGAAACACTGACAGTAGCGGTATTGCTTCCGCTCATGCCCAATGCCGGTAGTTCGATGACGTCTGTTTTCCCTGGGTCTACTTTGACCCATTGAGATAGCGTTTGTGATTGTGTGCTGTGCCTAATATTCACGGTAACCTTGTCGTTGGCTTTGAATGTGCCACTAGTAGCTTGAACGTCAATGGTAATCGGTCCGGTTTGCTCGCCGGTTTCTAAAGTCAAAGTCACCAGCTGTTCACCTTGACCATCAAAAGTAGCTGTAGCACTGGCCGTGGTCAGTTTAGCGCCTCCTGTAATTTTCGCGGTTACGTTTACCTTCTTCACATCGGGATGCATCGCGAAAAGCTGCACGGGAATTGTGAGCTGCTCTTTGGGGCCTAAAACTCGAGGCAAGGTGGTTTGTACCATTAAGGGCAACTTTACAGGAACCTCTTTTTCTGCATTACCATAGGCATTGCCAGCTGCCGCAACCACCATTACACGCACAGCGCCGACATAGTTAGGCATCAAAAATTCGTGGGTTTTGCTTTCGCCTTTTTTAATGGTAATGGGTTCGGTAACCGTTACCACAGGCACAAAGCGCAAGTTGGTTTTCGATTTGCGGCCATCAAGGTCGTCCCCACCACCAATCGCCATGAGTTGCTCCATTCTACCGCCAAAAGCACTGATGACGTTGTTGTAAAGGTCCCAGGTTCTGATGCCTAGCGCCTCCTTGCTGTAAAAATGAGTGTGGGGCATCGGAGTTTTGAAGTTGGTCAAGCCCAAAAGCCCCTCATCTACAATAGCTAGGGTATAAGTCATTGGGCGCCCTGAGCTTTCGCTAATGGTGACCTGATACTTCTCATTGGGTTTCCATTCTTTAGCCGTTGTTATTACAGGAGTTAAAATGGTCTGTGGGTCTTCTATGGCAATGGGTAAAATGCCATAGGTACGAATGGGGATATCATTGGCCGTTTGTCCGTGTGGCTGCAATTGGGCCACGAAAACGTAGATGTTTGGCGCCATTTTATCGGTAATGGGGAGGTCAAACGTGGTGAAGTTTTCGTTTCCTTGTACCCACTGTTTGCTCAATATCTCACCGCCCGATTCAACGCTTATTAATAACTGTGCACTGGCAGATGAGGGGATGTTAATTTTGGCAATATCGCCGGGTTGGTATTTTTCTTTGTCAGCCCAAAACTTTAGCATGGCCGGGCCGTCGCCACCTTTTTTAGCGCGTTGTGCACTCATGGGCCAGTCTAAGTATACGGTTTCAGCTGTGCAATGACCGCTCTTATCATCGCAAACCCGAATTAAAAAATGGCCCCATTTGGGTTCGTCAATGCGCAAGTCGAATGTTCCAAAGCCATTATGCGTTTTTACCGACCCATTGCTAACTTTTTGCAGGTACTTGTCGTTCAGATAAAAGCCCTCGCCGCGAGAACGATTGTACCACCACGACCAACCAATTTCATAAATCTCGTAACTGAGTTGACGCGACACTTTCTTGCCAAAGGCATCTACGCTGGCAACTTGTACTTTGTGGTTTTCACCCGTGTATAACCAAGGGCTGTTTGTTGTGGTAGGTATTTTAATGCCAACCAATGAGGAGAAAGGAGCGTATTGCAAAACCGACCGATTTACACTGAAATCACCACCAGGCTCTACTATGCGTGTAAAAACAGCAATATCTAACATACCGGGTATGGTGCCATCAGTGCTGATGTCTGGTTTTATGGTTAGCTGGCCTTTTGGATTTAATTTTTCTTCAATGGGTTGCTGCGCGTTGGGGTAGAAAAATCCCACTTTATCTTGAAATAGAAAACCGGGAAAATCGCTAAACCGACCCGTACCTTTTGCAATTTCCATTTCAACAATAGCTTTGTAGCCGGCCGCTGAGGCTCCTGTTAACCATTCTGATGAAATCGTAAACGCTTTGGCTTCTGGAGTTAAAACTTTGCCATTTTCCTCATGCAATTGAATGCGTAACCGGTTGGGCTTCACGGCTTCAATCCTTACGCTCTTGGAGAAAGTAGCGCCGCCTATTTTTACTTTTGCGAGGTAGTACCCCGTGGGAGCATCAGCGATGGTATGTGTGGTAAAGGAGAATATCTTGGCTGGCGTTTGTTGTGTCTGTTGGTCCACCACTTGGCCTTCGGGATTTTGCAAGGTGAAAACAACGGGGTGCCCCTTTGGAAGTGGGTTTGCTGTGTCGTCCAAAATGAAGTTTAAAAACAACGTGTCTCCTGGACGCCAAACGCCGCGCTCTCCATAAATAAAGCCTTTGAGTCCTTCGCGAACTTTACCACCTGACACATCAAAGGCTGATACAGAAAGGGTCATACCTTCGTCTAGGCGCAAATAGGTTTTTTCATTGTCTTTTGCCGCAACGGCCAAAAAGGGTTGCCCTTTTGCATCCAGTTTTACCATGCCGTTATTGTCAGTTTTTCCAGTGACGAGCTCTTGTTGTTGGAGATTGTACAAGGTGACGGTAACCCCAGAAAGTGGCTTTGCTGTTCTCAAGTCGGTGGCAAAAGCTTCAAATACATTGCGGTCATTTGCCTTTACAATCAAGCCGATGTTGGTGGCCAAAATGTTTTTTGCAGCAGTGTTATTGGTTTGGTAATAATAGGTGGGGTGACAGGGGTTTTCGCGTTCCCGCCAATTGTAGTTGGGGTCGTCCCAATAATTGGGATAATCGTAGCCCATTTGGTCATAATCCCCAGGGAAGTAGGTGCTTGCGTCATGGGTTGAGGTAACGGCCGCATCACACGGGTAGGTGGCATAGGATTGCTTAAAGTGCAACTCCACTCGATAGATAGCGCCTGGGTCAGTGGCAATGAGGTTGGCGAGGTCTAATCCATACGTTTGCCAAGCGTCTTGTGAATGTGTGGTCAAATCCATTCGGCCTTCATAAATGGGGCGTGCAACATTTTTAAAATAGTTGTTACTGTTGTAATCGTTGTGTTGAAAAAATTGCTGAATGTTGGAGGTAAAAACTTTGAATATGACAATGTCCACTGCCCGTAAATTCACCGCCCGAAAACCAACTTTTAATCCATCCGTACTCGGTAAAATATTGCCTTCAGATAGAAAAGCAACGGCTGGTTTTAGCGATTCAAAAGTGATGTCTCTTTCAAAGTTGGCTTTTAAGCCGTAACCAAAACTGTTTTTTATGCCTTTCTGAATGACGAGCCGTTGCTGGCCTAGGGTTCTTTTTTGTGGGTATAGGGTAAGAGTAGCGCCATTCACCTCTGTGCGAATCTGGTCGGAGTTGTCCAAAAGAATAAACCCGGGAATTACTGAGGTAGGGTCAATGGGGTCGGAGAAAGTAACGGTGACTTTCGGTGTGCCATCAGAAGTCCATCGCACATGCAGTACTTGGAAGTTATCGATGGATGGAATGCCAATGTCAAAGGTTTCTTTTTGGTCGAAACCGGCACTTTTCCCGTTTAACGAAAACACGAGTTGCTGGTCATTGAGATCCCGAACCACACTGTCCACAACGTAAGCGTGCTGCAGGCCATTGCTCGACCATGAAACCTCTACCGTTTTGCCATTGAGTTTGGCAGAGAACAGTTTAGGGAGCAGGGCTGGGTCTAATACATCCGAACTTGTAAAATGGCCCTCAATTTCACAAAGGGCGCCGTTGTTGTACGGTACATTTTGATGGGTACCAATAAAAATAAACTGTGGAATAATAGCAAATTCAAAAGAGTGGCTCCTTAAAGCGGCAGGCACATCAAAGAGTTTGTCAAGTTGGAGTGTCGCGGTATAGGTTTCGCCCTGTGTAAAGGGCGATTCTGGTATGAATTGTAAAATGTGGTTGTCTTTCCAAATCAATTTACCCTTTACGGCAGGTTTGAGTTTGAGGACGCCTTTTTCGGTTAACTCATTTCCCAACACAGCCTTACCTGAGGGCTGGGTAAATCGAATTTCAATAGTTTCATTTGCGCTGATAACGCCAAAGGTGTGACCTGAAATATAGGCTCCAAAAGCGGGGTCTGTGGAGGCAGTTTCTCGTTTTCCATCACCACAAGCATAGAGCAGCATCCAACAAAAAAGAAAACACAGTGCTTTAATAAATAAGGATTTTGATAGCTGCTTCATTGTAAATTGAAGTATGAGTTTATGCGGTCTAAAAGTATGTTAATTTCTCCAATTGAAGGTTTGTTTTTAGAAGGTTTTCTTTGACAGGATAGTGTGGGGATAGGGAAGCGGCGTTTTCTGGATTGGTTTAGATGCGCTGTCGCGCTTGGGTTTAGCTCAGCAGGCTAGGCCGCCTGCTGTTTGGGTTTAGAGAGGTCGGCTTGCGTCGTCCTTGGTTTAGATTTGGCGATAGGGAAGCGGCGTTTTCGCGAGGGGTTTATGCCTGATGGTTCACCACGGCGGTCACGGGGAACCCTGTGTGGCTTTTTCACCACGGCGTTCACGGGGAGCACGGTGTGGCACGGGGAACTTTTGTCGATTCGTTGATTCGGTTTATCCTTCGTGAACCTTTGTGCGCACTTCCTGTAACTTCGAGTTCCAAAAAATGAATCGCACAACGTAGTAAAAGAAAACTGCAATGAATAACCACACGTAATCACCGGTCACACGCCGCGCCTAACTCCCTAACTTCCCAACTCCCAAACCCTATGGAAAGATGCGCGGAATGAATAACGATACGTTTCCGAATCCCTTCGTGCCACTCCGTGTCCAACTCCGTGTCCGAAAAATTGAAAATTGAAAATGGAGAATTGAAAATTTGGTCTACATAGGTTTCACCCGAAGCCCGCAAAGGGCACCAAACATCGCCCTCAGTGGAACTCAGTGCCCAACTCAGTGCCCCTCAGTGTTCCAAAAAAACAATCGCAGAATGAATAAAGCATTGTAGTCGCCGCGCCTAACTCCCTAACTTCCCAACTCCCAAACCGTATGGAAATATGCGCGGAATGAATAACAATTCGTTTCCCAAGCCCTTTTTTATCAATTTTGCACCATCCCAAAATCATTTTGCGCAAAACCGACAATCCATTTGCTTTGATTGCCCTACGAAAAAGCCTGTTACCAAGAAGAAAATTTCAATAGCCGACCTATGCTC
>JAIULY010000112.1 GCA_022565875.1 Schleiferiaceae bacterium
ATTACTTGTTTGCAACCTATTACAAACCCATACTTTGGCATCACCGACAGCGATGGAGGCACAGGTGCACCCTCTAGGGTAACCCAAACACCTGACACTGAAAAAGACTTCATCATTGAAAACCCTGATGGAAAAAAGCTTTATTTTAAAGCGATTGACTGGTGTGTTAATGTATGCAGAAATGGTGAGTAGAATCTAAACGAAAACTCAAGAGATCCCAAAAAGTTTACATCTAGCAACCATCCTAATGGCGATTTAATAAAGCGCTGCGAAGGATTTGTTTTTTACGATGATGCCATTTTATTTATTGAAATAAAAAATAGACGGAGAGGTAATTGGTTGAAGGATGCAAGAGAAAAATTTGAAGAGACTATTTTAAGCTTCAAAGAGCACCATCCCGATTTAGCGGCGAAAATCAAAAAACCTATCCTTTGCAATCCCTCATTTCGAGGAAGTCATCAAAATGAAATGCTGCAGAATAAAATATTAAAGGACAAGATTGGCCTTCAATTTATTTTGTGTAAATCAATTAGCATATAACTCATATTCATAAAGTTAATTGGTGTCTTTTATCGAAACAACAACAATTTCAGCCCGTTAAATGCACAACCACAATATCAAATTTAATTTTTTAGATTGTCCCCTCTAATTTTAAAAAAGCCACACAGTTTTCACTATTCAAAACAAAAAACAAACACCTAAAAAAGCTCAACAGAATTATATACTTTTACAGGATTAGAAGAAACGTCATCAAAAAGATGACACATCACACAAAATGAGATAATTATGGGCTGTAGCTCTTGTTCATCCGGCGGTGGCCAACCGAAAGGCTGCCGCAACAATGGAACATGTGGAACGTCCGGTTGCAATAAATTCACAGTCTTTGATTGGTTAGCCAATATGGAGTCCCCCAACGGGCAGCAAGCATTTGATTGGGCGGAGGTGCGTTTTAAAAACGGGCGTAAGGATTTTTATAAAAATGTCAACAACATCACATTACAACCTGGAGATATTGTAGCCGTTGAGGCCTCTCCGGGGCACGACATTGGTGTTATTTCAGTAAAAGGTGATTTGGTGCGCCTACAAATGCGCAAAAATAATTTTGACCCAGAGGACCCCAACAACCTAAAAAAGCTGTACCGCAAAGCCAACCAAAAAGATATTGACCTTTGGACAGCCGCGAGAGAACGCGAAGGAGAATCGATGTACAAAAGCCGAGTGATTGCAGACGGGCTGGGACTCAACATGAAAATTAGTGACGTTGAATACCAAGGCGACGGACAGAAGGCCACCTTTTATTATACGGCAGAAAGTCGCGTAGACTTCCGTCAATTGATTCGCGATTTGGCTTCGGAATTTGGCGTTCGCATTGAAATGCGTCAGATTGGAGCCCGACAAGAGGCGGCACGCCTTGGCGGCATCGGGTCTTGCGGGCGTGAGTTGTGTTGCAGCACTTGGCTCACCGATTTTAGAACGGTAAATACTTCTGCGGCACGCTATCAGCAACTCGCATTGAATCCGGCAAAACTCGCTGGCCAGTGTGGGAAATTAAAGTGCTGCTTAAATTATGAACTCGATTCCTACTTAGAAGCCCTCAACGATTTTCCAGATACCACCAAAGCGCTAGAAACACAAAGGGGACGCGCCTTCTTTCAAAAGAAAGACATCTTCAAGCGCATCATGTGGTACGCTTATGAAGGAGAAGCGTTGACTTGGGTTCCGCTTTCGGTTGATGATGTAAAAACCATTATCACTGCCAACGAAAAAAGCGAAAAGCCAGCATCGCTAGAAATGTTTAAAGAAGATACGCTCGAACTTGAACCGCAGCTTACAGACGTAGTTGGGCAAGATGATTTGACGCGATTTGACAGAAAAACGAAACCCAAGCGACGAAAAAAACCGACTGCTAACGCGACCAAGGAAAGGAAGCCCTCACCAGCTGTAACCCCACCGCGCCAGGTGCGAAACCAGCCTGTACAGGTGAAAAACAGTCCCAAGCCCAGTGGTACTACAAAAGATGGGCAACCTTTGAAACGAGAGCCCATTGACCCTAGTGCCAGCAATAGTGCTGCGCGCAAAAAAAGACCGCCGCGCAACAACAACAGAAGAAGGCCTAACAACCCTAAACCCGGTTCGCAAAATGAATAAATGGTTTGCCATACTAAGCTTCATGGCCGTTTTTAGCTCCTGTACCGATACCGCCATCTACAGAGATACTGCGGTGTTTTCGGCACAACAGTGGCACCAAGATTCAGCGATAACCTTTCAGGTAGAAGTTACTGATACCGTTGGGAAATACCGCATCCTCATTGACTTGCGCAACAACAGCAACTACCCCTACAGCAACTTATTTTTGTTTCGACAAATTGAAAGTCAGCAGGGGGTAGAATTTGCAGACACGGCACAATACCTTTTAGCCGATCGTCAGGGAAAGTGGCTCGGAAAAGGTTCGGGTGCCATAAAGAGCTCAACGTTTTCATTTAAAGCACAAGCCTTGCGCTTTACTAAAATGGGGACCTACACTTTTACCCTGCAGCATGGTATGCGCGATGTTTATCTCACAGGGATGGAGGACATTGGTTTGCGAATCATCCCTGAGGAAATCCACTAATTTTTCCATTCAACATTATGACTGCAAAGAAAAAAAACACCAAAAACCCCGTCTATGACTTCAGTAGTTATGTCAAGCGTTTTTGGCTGGTGCTCGCCCTTGGCGTGATTTCCTTTTTCTCCATTTTCCTGCTGGCCGCAGCGGGTGTCTTTGGGCCACTACCCGATTTTGACGCCATTGAAAACCCAAAGAGCAACCTTGCCTCAGAGGTGATTTCGATGGACGGAGTGGTGCTCGGCAAGTTTTATCAAGAAAATAGAACACACGCTGAATTTTATGAATTGCCGCAGCATCTCGTAGACGCCCTTATCGCCACGGAAGACGAACGCTTCATGAAGCACAGTGGCATCGATTTCCGCAGGTTGGTAACAGCCACCTTATTCTTGGGCAAACGCGGTGGCGCAAGTACCATCACGCAACAGTTGGCCAAAAACATGTTTCACACACGGCCCAAAAAGCTCATCGACCGCATTTTTCAAAAGTTCAAAGAATGGGTCATTGCCATTCGCATAGAAAGACAATACACCAAGGAAGAAATCATCGTCATGTATTTCAATCAGTTTGACTTTTTATATCAAGCGATTGGCATCAATTCTGCGGCGAGTATCTACTTCAACAGCACCCCTATGGAGCTGGAAATGCATCATACCGCCCTATTGGTGGGCATGGTAAAGAACCCAGATTTATTCAACCCTAGAAAACGCCCCGAACTGGCAACCAGCCGCAGAAATGTGGTTTTTGGACAAATGCTGAAAAATAAATACATCACCCGGGAGGCCTTTGATTCGTTAAAAGTATTACCGCTAGACATTGAATTTACTAGACAAAGTCACTTAGAGGGATCTGCAACGTATTTTAGAGAATACTTGCGCAGCTACTTAAAGGAGTGGGCTGACGCCAATCCCAAAGCGGACGGAACAAAATACAACATTTACACCGATGGCTTAAAAATTTACACTACGATTGATTCGCGTATGCAGCGCTATGCCGAGGAGGCCACACAAGAACACATGGCCAATTTGCAACGCGTATTTTTCAAGCAACAAGCCAACCGAAAAATGGCTCCTTTCTACAAAATAAATGAATCTGTTGCACAAAGCCTACTCGATCAAAGCATGCGCCGATCGGAGCGCTATCGCGCGATGAAACGCGATGGCAAAAGCCTGAACGAAATCAAAAAAGCCTTTGATACACCCACTGAAATGACCGTTTTTAGCTGGAATGGAGAAATCGATACAGTGATGACCCCCATGGACTCTATTCGCTACTACAAGCATTTTTATAATGTTGGTATGATGAGTGTGGAGCCGCAGACAGGTTTCATAAAAGCATGGGTAGGCGGCATCAATTACAAACATTTCAAATACGACCACGTCAAGCAAAGTCGCCGGCAAGTAGGTTCCACCTTTAAGCCGTTTGTTTACGCCACAGCCATTAAACAAAAAGGCTACTCCCCCTGCTTTGAAGTTGCCGACGTACCCACGTGTATTGAAAAAGGTATGTTTGACTTACTCAAAGACTGGTGTCCGTCCAATTCGGATAAAAAATACGGAGACATGATCAGCTTAAAACAAGGTCTGGCACAATCGAAAAACACCGTTACCACCTATTTGATGAAACAAGTAGGTCCCGAACCTGTAATCCGTTTGATTCGCGATATGGGCATTACAAGTGATGTACCCATACAACCTTCCATCGCATTGGGGTCAGTAGATTTATCCGTGTATGAGATGGTAGGCAGTTACACCACCTTTGCCAACAAAGGCGTGTACACAGAGCCTATTGCCATCACCCGAATTGAGGATAGAAACGGGGTGGTTTTAGCCGAGTTTGACCCGCTAACTAGGGAAGTCATGAGCGAAGAAGATGCCTATGTGATTACAGATTTGCTAAAAGGCGTTACGCAAGGAGGCACTGGAGCGCGCTTGCGTTCAAAGGGCGGTAAATACATGGAAGATGTGGTAACCGGATTCCCTTACGGCTTTGAAAATCCAATTGCAGGAAAAACGGGAACCACCCAAAACAATTCAGACGGTTGGTTTATGGGCATGGTACCCAATCTTATCACAGGTGTTTGGACAGGCTGCGAGGATCGCGCGGCGCATTTTGGAGGTATTTACTATGGACAAGGCGCCACTACTGCCCTACCCGTATGGGCATTATACATGCGTAAATGTTATGAAAACAAAGACCTGAATATCAGCAAAGGCGATTTTGAACGCCCCGATGTACCGCTGCAAATCGAACTCAATTGTGCAGAATACAAGCGAGCCCAACGCATAGAAAGCAGCAACACAGCGCCAGAACTAGATTATTAATTGCACCCCATTAAAACACAAAACAATGATAAACAAAGTTGTACCAAATGCTACCGCTGCCATTGCCGGACTAGAAAGCCACATGACCGTACTGTTTGGCGGCTTTGGACTTTGCGGAATACCCGAAAATGCTATCGCAGCTATTAGCAAAACCGACATTACTGGCCTCACTTGTGTCTCGAACAATGCAGGAGTAGACGGCTTTGGATTAGGCATATTACTGGAAAACAGGCAAATAAAAAAAATGATTTCGTCGTATGTAGGCGAGAATGCAGAATTTGAGCGACAGATGTTGTCTGGTGAATTGGAGGTAGATCTTGTTCCACAAGGTACATTGGCCGAGCGTTGCCGCGCTGCTGGCGCTGGGATTCCCGCTTTTTTTACGCCAGCGGGTTTTGGCACTGAGGTGGCAGAAGGAAAAGAAGTGCGCTGGTTTAATGGGAAACCTCACATATTGGAACATGCTTTTGATGCCCCTTTTGCCTTTGTGAAAGCTTGGAAAGGGGATGAGGCAGGCAACCTCATCTTTAAAGGAACAGCCAGAAATTTCAACCCGGTGATGGCAATGGCCGGGAAAATAACGGTAGCTGAAGTGGAGGAACTCGTACCTGCAGGTACCTTAGACCCCAACGAAATTCACACGCCAGGTATTTTTGTACAGCGTATTTTTCAAGGCGAAAAATTTGAAAAACGAATCGAGCAACGCACTGTTCGCACTCGCTAAACATTACAACAAAAAAAGAAAACGATCATGCTAGATAAAAATGGAATTGCAAAACGCATCGCTAAAGAAATGCAAGATGGCTGGTATGTCAATTTGGGCATCGGCATCCCAACTTTGGTAGCCAATTTTATTCCTGAAAATATTTCTGTTGAATTTCAGAGTGAGAATGGGATTCTGGGCATGGGCCCTTTTCCATTTGATGGAGAGGAAGATGCCGACTTGATTAACGCCGGCAAACAAACCATCACGGCCCTACCTGGCGCTGCTATTTTCGACTCTGCGCTCAGCTTTGCCATGATTCGCGGACAACACGTTCAAATGACCGTATTAGGTGCTATGGAAGTTTCCGAAACTGGTGACATCGCCAATTGGAAAATCCCTGGCAAAATGGTGAAAGGTATGGGCGGCGCTATGGACTTGGTGGCTTCGGCTGAGAATATCATCGTAGCCATGCAACACACCAACCGAGCAGGCGAATCCAAACTGCTAAAAACTTGCACCTTGCCCATTACAGGCGTCCGATGTGTGAAAAAAATCGTCACTGATCTTGCTGTACTTGAGGTGGATCCTGATGGGAAGGGGTTTCGATTGCTCGAACGAGCGCCAGGCGTTTCTGTTGAAGAAATTGTTTCCAAAACAGCTGGCCAGTTAATTATTGAAGGTGACATTCCAGAAATGGTACTCTAACAAACACATAGCATGGCAATAGTAAAATCCGTACTCGGCAAACATCCCAAATTAGGTGATAATTGTTTTTTGGCAGATAATGCAGTAATCGTGGGCGATGTAACAATGGGCGATCGCTGCTCGATTTGGTTTGGTGCCGTTGTTCGCGGCGATGTCAACAGCATTACCATAGGTGATCAAGTGAATATTCAAGACAATGCCACCATACATTGTACGTACCAAAAGCACCCCACCACCATTGGAAATTATGTGAGCATCGGCCACAATGCTATTGTGCACGGATGCACCTTACACGACCGTGTTTTGGTAGGTATGGGAGCCATTGTAATGGATGGGGTAGTAATAGAATCCAACACCATTATTGCCGCAGGAGCAGTAGTATTGGAAGGAACGCATTGTGAATCAGGAAGTATTTACGCTGGTGTACCCGCCAAAAAAGTAAAGTCCATTACTCCAGAATTGGTCTCAGGAGAAATTGAGCGCATCGCTAACAACTACACCATGTATAGCAGTTGGTTTAAAGATGAAGCGTAACGTCTAGCAACATGGTGGATGCACTAGCCTATTTAGAACAAACACATGCACTGCCACCAAAAGCTGCTGAAGCTTTGCGCAATACCTTGCACTACCGCTCGTATAAAAAAAATGACGTTGTACAAAAAATGGGTAGTGTTTGCAATACGCTTTATTTGGTGGTAACGGGTAGTGCACGCATCTATTATTATAAAGACGGCACAGACATAACCGAACACTTTGCTTTTCCCGGAGCGCTCATCGTGCGTGCAGAAAGCCTATTCACTGGAAACCCCACAGCAAAGGGTATTCAAACACTAGAAAAATCGCAACTTGCGGCCATAGATGCAAAAGCATTATTTGCGCTGTATGACGCATTCCCCGAGATAGAAAGGCTATTTCGACTTCTTTTTGAACGCGAATTGGTGCACGCTGTAAAACGATTAGAAAGTCTTCAGTTTCAATCCGCAAGACAACGGTACTTGGAGCTGATGGCCAACACAGATTACATTGCAAAAATCCCACTAAAATACATTGCCTCCTATTTGGGTATCACTCAGGTTTCACTCAGTAGAATCCGAGCCACGCTGTAAGGAGTAAGCGGTAGGCTTTTGGTAAAGGCACTGGAGGCTCAACCCTACCACACGTCAAAAGACACAGAAATGGCAATCAGCACCATAGAGGTAAGGGTGAGCACGGCGAGAAACTTCCAAATCCATTTCAACCATACCTTGTAGGGAATGCCGGCGAGGGATAAGATGCCCATTGTGACACCACTTGTGGGAATAATCAAGTTGAAAATTCCATCGCCGAGTTGATAACAAAGTACTGCTGTTTGTCTATTGATTTCCAAAAGATCACTCAACGGCGCCATTACAGGCATGGTAAGCGCTGCTTGCCCTGAGCCACTAGGGATGAAAAAATTGATAAACGCCTGTACAAGAAACATGCTTTGTGCAGCCATTGCCTTTGGCAATTCTGAGACCGAGTTGGACAACGCATAGAGCATGGTGTCTATAATTTGTCCCTCTTCAGCAATCACTAACACCGCCCGCGAGAGGCCGACAACCAAAGCGGCCATGAGTAATTCTGAGGCGCCTTTTACAAATGCTTTGGAAATCACACTTGGCGAAAAATTGGCTACAAAGCCTACTACTATACCAAAACCTATAAACAAACCGGCTATCTCTTCGATATACCACCCCCAATACTTCGCGCCGTAAATCAGCAATACAAGCACCAAAGCAAAAAGTATGAGGATTACTTTGTGGCGCGTGGTAAAATCCAATTTTTCAGGTGTGGATGACGAGGTACTTAGGGCGATCTCCTCCAAACCCGCTGTTGGTTCAATCAGCGATTTTTGAGCATGCCGTACGATAAAAACAATAGCAATACCTGTAAAAATGAGCCAAATCAAAATCCGATACCCGGCGCCACTAAAAGGTGTTAAATCAGACAACCCGTGTGCTATCCCTACAGTAAACGGATTAAACGCCGCACCAGCAAAGCCAACCGCCGAACCGACAAAGGGAATGGCAACACCTGTCAATCGATCATAGCCTAAGTCTTTTGCGAGCGGTATGGTAATGAGAATAAATACCAAAACTTCTTCGGCCATACCAAAAGTCCCCCCTGCCAAGGAGAAGAAAAAAACCAGCAAAGCCACCAGCCAAGACTTGCTTTTGGGGTGTTTGTAGGCGGTGTGTACCACCCGTTGCAAACCCGCTTCCATGGCTCTAGTTTGTGTGACGATGCCAAAAGCACCACCAATCAACAACACAAATGCTATGACCTCCCCAGCAGCCACCATGCCACTCACCGGACTGGTAAACAGGCGCCAAAACGAAACGCCATCTGAATCTATGTATGCAAATGTACCGGGAACTAACAGTGACTTGCCATCCACTAGCACGCGCTCATAAGTGCCCGCAGGAATTACCCATGTAAGCCCCAAAATGACCAACAACACAAGGAAAACAATTACTAATGCGTCTAAGGGTTTCTTTTCTGTCAAATCACAATTTCATTAGAGTTTTTCAAAGGTATACGCCAAATCAATAGCGGCTTTTTCGGCTTCTGCATTGGGCTTTTGGTAGAATGAAATAAAGAAATCCCATTCCTCCTTTTGAAATTTAATCTTGTCGAGATCCAAGTACCGCTCTCTACTTACAACGGCAAAGGCTGAACCTCCTCGCAAGATAACCAAGTATTGAAAATCTGGCTTGGGGTGCATTTCAGCATTATAACGGAGAAATGCATATGCGGTGTAATCACCAACAGTTTTTTGTTCCAACCTGAAAGCTTCTTTCATTTCAAAAAGCTGGTCTTCTAAATTCACTCGGCGTCCATTCAATAGCTTCAAAAGTTGCACTTCAGGAATGTGATTGGGGTAGATTTTAGTATAAAAACACCACCCTTCTATTCGCACCTGAGTGAGGTGCTTGACTTTTCGACCTTTAGCTTTTTTGTATTCCAATGCCAAGCAATCCTTTAGCACCAATCCCACCGCATCCCCTTGTGCATTATACAAAGTGCTATTGGCTGCAATCAAACTGTCTTCCTTGTTGAACAATCCGGTTTCCACCAATAGGATAGTAGAGATTTTATACCAGTTATTATGAATGGGATAAGTAAAAACTGCAACACTATCATTGAGTTTGAAAATCTCATTTGAAGCACCTTCTGCATCAACAAATGCCTGATTATCCTTTACAAACTGACCTTTCGTGGTCGTCACCATTAGCGAAAGCACACAACACAACAACAAAAGATTTTTCACGTCCATCAAATTTTATTCAGGTTTAATTTTGAGCGTAATTCTCGCGATTCAAAAGTACTACAATGATAAACATAAATTAAGACGCCTTAGTATCTTTCTTTTTTTGCTTGCGCGAAAATTGCAAAGGCACTACCCAATGATTGGTGACGCCCACAAAATAAAAGAGCAGACTTCCAGAAAAATAAGCCAACACATCCCAAGCGTCTGCATAATGATTGGCTTTATAACTGGG
>JAIULY010000113.1 GCA_022565875.1 Schleiferiaceae bacterium
AAAGTAACACCAGGAGGATGTACTACAGCGACACCCTTTACAACCACCTCATTCACATCTTTGGCATAATACGATTTGGCAGTGATGCTAAATGGGCTACTATAACTCTCTTTCCAATCAAGTCCTGCTGACATTGTAGCCAAGTGTCGCAACGTAAGGTCTGCTGCAAATTCACCTTGTAGTTCAGGAATCCACTGGGTGACGGGTTCATCCCAACCCTTAATTGCACCTGCTTGTATGGCTATCTGTACCAACGTTGCTGTAATGGTCTTGGCCATACTAAAGGAATTGCTCAACGCTGTTGCTGTATGCCCATCCCAATAGTTTTCATAAACAATACTATCGTTTTGAATGACCAAAAAAGCCACTGTACCATACTTCTTGAGTACTTTTTCTAGGTCTTCTGGTAGTGTTGTTTTCGCATGGTCTGATGGATACCAAGGAAAAGGCGTACCTGTTTTGACTTCGAGGGGTTGAAAAAAGCGTAAGTCGTCGATTGTAGCGGATGTTTTGCCGCGTAAATACGTGGCGTTGATACCACGAAGCAAGTATTCATTGCCCGTTACATAGAGGAGTAACACAACCGTACCCACAATAAAAACTGGCCAACGAATAATACGCCAAATGAGTTTCATAAAATTTGTTTTTCGTAATAAGTAAATTCAAACAACTGAGCCAAGTACTGCTTCACTTTTTGCGAAACCTCAGCAAAATCTGGAGCATAACCGAGTTCTTGCGCCATAGAAGTAACCTCTTTATCAGCAATACCGCAAGGAACGATATAACTGAAGTAATCCATTTGAGGGGCAATATTAAAAGCAAACCCGTGCATAGTAACCCAGCGGCTGGCGCGAATCCCCATGGCACATATCTTTCGTGCATTGGGTGTTCCTACATCCAGCCACACGCCCGTTTCTCCTTTTGAACGACCAGATGAGATACCATAATCGTTGAGCGTTAAAATGATAGCTTCTTCTAGCAAACGCAAGTAACGGTGGATATCTGTAAAAAAGTGGTCGAGGTCGAGAATGGGATATCCAACCAATTGGCCGGGACCGTGATAGGTGATGTCCCCGCCTCTGTTGATTGGGTAAAAAGTTGCACCTATTTTTTCTAATGCCGTTTCGTCTAGCAATAAATGCTCTTTTTTTCCGCTTTTACCAAGCGTATAAACATGGGGATGCTGGCAAAAGAGCAAGTGGTGTGTTGTATTAGCTGGCCCTTCGCCACCAGCTTTACGATGTGCAAACTTAGCTGCAATGGCAGCCTCAAATAATACTTTTTGATAATCCCAGGCCTTTTGGTAATCCACCAAACCTAGTTCTTCAAATTGGACGTTTTTGTTTAGCATTACAACAATATCTGAAATCCAAACACAACACTTCTTGTTGTCGTTCGCAACGGCTGACTGCCTGCGTTATCAATATTTGATGGATTCAACACAACATGAGAGTACACCCCAGCAGTTCGAAACATCACATGTTTATTCAAAAAAACGTTTACACCTAATTCAGTTTGATAAACTGGGCCCGTGCGCACAATAAACTTCGCTTTATTTGTCAACATGCGCACGCGACGCATCGCAAAACCACCACCAGTAGCTGCATATAATGAAAGGCGTTTGTGCACGGAGACGTTGTACCATAATAAGGTAATGGCATCGTAATTTCTGGAGTCACCAGAATTAGTGACTTCGCCGCCACCTCTGCCAACTAAAGCCAAGTTATTTAGAAAAAAAAACCCAAATTGAGGGCGAAACTCTGCACTGAAATTAAACTCACTTTGACGGTAAAAGCCTTGCCCTCCAACGAACATTCGCCCTTTTTCGATGTAAGACATATTGCTTGCCTTTTGCAGTTGAAACTGTGCCATTGCACGCGGCACAGTTAGCACCATTCCAAAGAATATAAGCAGGATTTTTACTCGTCGCATAAGTGATACTAGTTTAAGTTGAGCATTCGATTTGATGTTACTTTTCCAATTTTGCTAATGTGGCTTTTAAATAGTCTATGATTTCGATATCCATAATATCCACGCCGCGCAATTCTGAGAGGTAATACGACAGCCAATCTCCAAAATGAATCAGGTGCAATGTTTGTTGTAATGGATTGGACCCTGCCGCAACCACAGTATATACCTCAGCTACGTCTTTAAGTCTTTCTATTGCAATGTCTGTCCGGGCGCTGTTTTTCGAAAAGTCGAAACTCGTACGCAAGAAAAATACAGCAAATTCTTTTGAGCCACCCGCCCAACCGACAAGTTCGTTGTGATTCATTTCTGGGATAACAGCATCCCACCCGGGGAGTTTACTGTTTTCATTCAATTGCTGACGCCACCGTGTTGCCACGCCACCAAAACCAGAGCAGGCATACACTACAGGTACTTTTTGTTGCACGTTTTCAGCAATTTTCTGAGTAGTTTCATGCATTTCAGCAAGTGCGCCATTTTCAAGTAACTCCTGAAAAGCTATAGCTTCTTGAGCAATATCATAGTGACTCAATCCCAGCGCTTTAAAAATACCTAAAAGTGCTATGAGGGAATAGCCCAGCATCGATCGAGGTGGATTGCCACCGGGAATGACAATACAGGGGAAATTGTACTGTTCAGCAAGTGCTTTGAGTTTGCCCCCAGAGCTGATGGAATAAATGGTGCATCCTTTGGCCAACGCAGCATCCAAGGACAACAGGGTTTCTTCAGTGTTACCGCTGTAGCTAACTGCAATGAACAGGGTGTTCTCATTTGCGAAAGCGGGAATGTGGTACCCTTTATTAATCACAACGGGCACAGAAGCCGATTGCTCTACAAGATCGGCTACAATAGAGCCGCCGATACCAGACCCGCCAAGCCCACTGATGATAATGTTCGTAAATGTTTTTGTGCAGTTTAAATCAGTTGCTGCTACAATAGTTGCTGCTTCACTCAAGTGAATAGGGAAATTTTCAATTAGGTTTTTCATGTATGTATGTGTAATATGAGCAATGCTGCGAAAGTACTGAAAATGCATTTGTCGCTTCAAAAAAAGCAACGACATTAGAATAGCGAAAATAAGGAAAATTGCGATGACCGACCATGGAATCTTGAAATAATCTAGCGATTACAAAAACTGTCGCCTACCTGCTTTCCAAAATCGAATAAGTAATCTAAAAACACCTATCGTAAATTAGTTTTCAATGAGACATAAAAAAACCGCCCCGAATTGGGGCGGTTGGTATCAAAACTTTTTGAGAAAGATTATTCTACAATCAATCTGCGTGTAGCTACAGCACCATTTTCTGTAATCCGTACAAGGTACACACCAGAAGCCATTGCTGAAACATCGATGCGTGTACTTGCTTCGTGCGATTGCGCTACAGCAACTACAGCACCTACAGCATTCATGATTTCAACAGTTCGTTTTCCTGATTTAGAGAAGTCAATAGTAACCTCGTTTCTAGCAGGGTTGGGGTACATGGCAAAAGAAACAGAAATGTTTTCTGTGCTAATGCTAGGCAACAAGTTACCGGGCGAGCCTTGGTCACCTCCGTTACTAAAGTAAGCTCCGCGAACGCCGTTGGTAGCATTGCCAATAATCAAACATTGGTTATCAAACTCAACAGAACGACCAGCAACTGCTGTAAGGTAGAATGCTCTACACAACTCATTGCCAGACGCATTGTATAATGCTACTAGATCGCCACCTTGCTTGATGTTAGGGAAAGGCCCGGTAAGGTCGGCGCGTGTAACAATTTGCAACGCTTGACCAGCAATACGCCAGTTGGCTTTCCAAGCGGCTGTATCTGCTGCATCGATATCCAATACCACAATAGCCTCACCTGGAGCAATGGTCACCCCGTTGGGGAATGTTGTGATTCCAGGATTCTCTGTGTCATTATCCCAGCTAAATCCGTCTAACGTTACAGGATCTGTTCCATAGTTGGTAATTTCAAACCAATCACCACGCAATGCAGCAACAGGGTCGTTACTACCTGGCATAATTTCCGTAACCGCCAATTCTTCTAAGGCTGGATAAATGATGTCTGCCATATAACGTGGCAAAATTTGATAGCCAGAAAGGAAAGGAGCAGTGGGCGTTGGGTTGAATTGCCCACCGATACCAACTACATCAAATATACCGGTTGGAACGGGAGTACCAAAAACATCAATATCATTGTCAATACGCATGACATACGTATTCACACCATCGGTTACATCTACGCTCATTCCTGATCCAGAGTTTGTCCATTGTGATGGGTCAACGATACTAACGCCATTGATGCGGATCAACTCAGATTCAGTATTTTCTCCCAAAGCTGTAACAACTTGTGGCGTGGTAGGTAATGGATTGCCCGTTGAAATGACAACAATTGAATCCGGCTCGATTTGCAACAAGCCGCGGAATTGCGACAATGTTCCAATGATGCGCAATTCATCACCTTCTGTCACCACATAAGGAAGTGCTCTAGCAGCATTGCCAAAAACACCAATTCCTTTAGTGCCATTGTGCAAGGTAAATTGTATAGCAGGCTGAGCAGCACCAGAAAGGTCCACACCCAAAACAATACCTTCTAATTTACACATTACACCAAGTGAATCGGCTACACCTTGTGCATCTACGCTAGTCACATCCTGAATCAAATAAGTAGGAATGGTAATGTCGTCATCAATGATAGTAACGACTTTGGTACTGATTGGACCTGCCGTCAATCCAGCAGTTACGCTATCAATAGTGAAGGTCAAATCCTTGTTAGGATTTTGAATGGCGTTGTCCACGATATTTAAGTCAAAAGAAACAGTATCCGCGTTAGCTGGTACAGATATCGCAATAACACCATTTACAGCGGCAGGAGTAGTCGTGTAGTCTCCAGGCTGCACGTTAGCATCCTCAGTCACTGTGATGTAAAGGGTTTCCGCAGCCGTTGACACGGGGTCAATTATCATCGTTACAGGTACCGTACCTGCGTTTTCCAGATGTGCAGCCGTTGCCGCAATGAAATTGACTGTAGGTGTTGCTGGAATAATGGGTGTCAAATCGCTAGCATAACGCGGTTGCAATTGATATCCGCCAACAAACGGGGCTGTTGTAGAAGAGGCGAATTGACTTCCGTGTCCAACAATACTAAATGGCGTTGTAGGAGCAGGCAAGTTGAACAATGTGGTGGCAGAAACCACACGAACTGTAAAGTTATTTGTACCATCCGTGACAATGGCATTAAAACCAGTGCCTGCTGGATTCCATCCACTCACAAGCGTTACAAAAGGAAGCTCTATCAGACGTCCCTCCGTGCTTTCGTCCAACACCGTTGTAACAGCAGGAGCAGGAAGGGTATTGTTCGAAGAGATGACGTGTATGCTATCTGGATTGAACTGAATCAATCCACGGAATTGACCTACAGTACCTGATATGTAAAGGGCATCACCTTCCGCTGGTGTATATCCAGAAAAATTGATGTCTCTGACCAACAGCCCCGCGTCGTTGTTTGGAGAGATAAACCAAAATTCAACTCCGGATGTACGCAAGTTGCCACCAGAAACGATACCTGTAATGGCACATTGTACGTTTAATGAATCGGCTACTCCTGATGAATCTACTGTTGTGATGCTAGCAATAGCATACGTGGAGGTTCCTGAAGCCGGTTGGAAATCTGCTATATAGCGAGGCTGAATTTGATAACCACTCAAAAATGGTGCGCTAGTCGTTGGGTTAAATTGCCCGCCGTGACCTACAAGATCAAATGGACCCGTTGGTGCAGGGTTTGAAGGAATGCCTGTAGCATTGTTTATGCGCAACAAGAAGGTATCCGTGGCATTATATACATCCAAGTTAGCCGATCCTGTTGGCCAGGTTGAAGAAGCTGTGAAGTCGAGGTTCTTAAGGGTAATCAGGCGGCCTTCTGTTGCTTCACCCAATGAGAACACTTCAGCAGGTGCAGGTAATGTATTGTTAGAAGAAACCACATGAATACTATCTGGCACAAACTGAATCAATCCACGGAATTGTTCCACGTTACCTTGGATGTATAGCTCATCACCTTCGGTTACAGTATAGCCTGCCAAGTTTGTGCTTCTCACTAAAACACCGGCATCGTTGCTTGGAGAGATAAACCAAAATTCAACTCCGGATGTACGCAAGTTGCCACCAGAAACCAAACCAGTAATGGCACAGTTTACGTTTAAAGAGTCGGCAACACCTTGTGCATCAACCCCTTTAATGTCTGAAATAGCATAAACTGGAGTTGAAGGAGCAGCTGCAGCATCGCTGGTAACAACTAGATTATCAAAACGAAACTCAGGACGGGTACCTGAACCTGTAGCAATTTGGTAATATGCCCAACGCAATTGTACATTGGCTTGGTTTTCTAATGCACTTGGCAATACAGTTGAAGTGGTAGCCGTATCGTTTTGTAACTTCCCTACAGAGGTAAACTCAACAGGACCTGGAACATCCATGAAATTGCCTGTATTGTTTAAGCGGTATTGCAAACGGAATGTAAAGTCACGACCGGGAGCGTTTAGTATTTCGTTAAACCAACTTACGTTAATGTTTGTGCGATCAAGCGTGTTGAGGTTTAAAACAACATTACCCGTGTAGCGAGATGTATCCGCTGCTCCACCAACGCAATCGTTGCGCTGTGGGCTACCAGTTGTAATGATGCTTATACCATCCATGCCCAAACCGTTAAAACGGGGACGTGCTGTTAGATCATAACCACAATTATAGTCTTCAGCACCTTCTGCCAAGGGATCAAACCAAGAGGCTGATGGGTCAAATGTATACCAAAACGCCATAGAAGGCGGATAGGTTCCAGCTGCTGCTGAATCAGCCCAAGCATCGAAAGTATAATTGCCAGTGCTCAGGTCAAAAGGCGTTGGGTTGGTTAAACCACCGGCAACCGCAGCTGGCGCCCCAGAGAGGGTTATATTGTCAATTCGGTTGTTGCCACCTTGTGCCGTTGCTCCAAAGAAAGTCAAACGAATTTTGAAATTTGCATTGTCATTTGCTCCGGTAACAGCCGAAAAATCGAATGTTTCCACATTTCCAGAGGTAGCACTCGCAGCTTCATACCAATCAAAATAGGTAAATGAAGTACCGTTTGTTGAGTAACTAACAGCCACCGAATCAAACCCTGTTCCTGTTCGGCGTGCCCAAAAGCTGAGTTGAATTTGCTCAAATCCAGTAGTTGGGAAATCTAGCTCCATGAATGCGCCATTATTACCGGTGTTAAGTCCACCTTGCGGACAAAACGAACCACCAGAAACTGCAGCTATATCACAGGCGTTTGCTGTATTTCCCCCAAAATTAGCTACTTGGTCAAAGTTGTGGGAAATGGCACCATTACCCGTAACCCTTTGTGTTGGAGATAACGGGGAAATAAGAAAATCATTGAGTGGAGCCGTAGCATCATTAAAGTCCCAACAATGAATGGTCGTTGATTGTGCTTGCAAGCCACCCAAACTAATGAGTAGGGCTCCAAGTACGGAGAAAATAATTTTTTTCATTACTAATTTTTAGTTTAGAAATTTACGGCAAAGGTCGTTTTTTTTATAAGACGATAACAGTGACCTAAGTTATGGAATCGTTATTTTGAAGCAGCCCACAGCCAAGCGGTCGGACTGAAACCTAAAGTATTGTTTTTCAGTATTCTTTATGTTGAAAGATTTTTCAGCATATTCACCAATTAAGCACGATCTTTGGTATTTTTGTGCAGTATTGTTTCTCAATCTCTTTTTGCTTTAGTCAACTTTTATTTATGATTACAAATTCCATAACAATGAACAAAAACAAATTCGTAGCTATTGTTTTCGGTGCTCTTCTTCTCTCGTCATGTGTATCTTCAAAGGTTCACAACGAACTATTAGGTAAGTACAGCGCAGTTTCTGAGGAAAACAATAGGTTGTTACTTGAAAACCAAGACTACATGTTGCGCAACGAGGAAATGGATGCAAAAATCAATCGCGCTGCTTCAAAAATGAGTGAGTTGGTGGCCGATACGGCACGCCTCTTTAATGAGCTATCTCGTTTGCAACGCAATTACGACGATTTAAATAAGTCGTATGAGTTTTTGCTCGAAAACAACAACACCTTGTTAGCCAACAACGCCAGAGAAAGTAAGGCACTGCTAGAGCAACTAGAAGAAGTGCAACAATCGCTCACCGAAAAAGAGGCTGCATTGAAAAAAGAACGAGAAACACTTACCGAATTGACAACCGCCTTGCAAGCGCGTGAGGCAAAAGTAAAAGAACTAGAAGGTCTCATTGCGCGTAAAGACTCTATTAATGAAGCGGTGAAAAACAGTGTTTCCAATGCATTACTCGGTTTTACAGGCAAAGGCCTAACGGTGGAAACAAAGAATGGTTTGGTTTATGTTTCTATGGAGAATAGCTTGTTGTTTAAGTCAGGTAGTTGGTCGGTAGAGGCCCGCGGAAAAGAAGCCTTAGAGCAATTGGCTCAAGTGCTGAGTGAAAATCCAGATATTCGTATTTCTGTTGAGGGACACACCGACAGTGATGCATTTCGTGGTTCAGGGCAAGTACGCGACAATTGGGATTTGTCGGTAATGCGCGCCACATCAGTTGTAAAAATATTAACCGACAACAAAGGCGTAGACCCCTTGCGCGTGACAGCAGCAGGTCGTGGGGAATTTTTACCATTGGCACCCAACGACACCGCCGATGGAAAAGCCAAAAACCGAAGAATAGAAATTATTTTGACCCCAAACCTCAGCGAACTTTTTGAATTGGTAGGTAGTAAATAATTTTCACTTATCTAAAATTCCCAAAATATAACGTTCAGCAACTCTAGTTTTATCTAGGCGCTTTATCACGTTATCGATGGTTCGAATGAGATTTGCTTTTCAGGGCAACATAATTCTTGTAGCTTTGTTGTATTCATATTAATAACCATTAAAAACCCTTAATTATGGCATTTACACTTCCCGCATTACCATACGCTCACGACGCTTTAGAGCCACACATCGACGCAAAGACGATGGAAATTCACCACGGCAAGCATCACAACGGCTATGTAACAAACCTCAACAACGCCATTCAAGGCACTGATCTTGAAGGAAAGAGCATAGAAGAGCTTTGCGCCAATGCAGGCACATATGGAGCGGCAGTACGCAACAACGGCGGTGGTCACTTCAATCACAGTTTATTTTGGTCTATTATGAGTCCTAATGGCGGTGGCAATCCTTCCGGAGCGCTAGCCGATGATATCAATGCCACTTTTGGCTCCTATGAAGGATTCAAAGATGCTTTTTCCAAAGCAGCAGCCACTAGATTTGGATCAGGTTGGGCATGGCTATGTGTGGAAAATGGCAAATTGAAAATCTGTTCAACGCCCAATCAAGACAATCCATTGATGGACGTGGTTACAGATTGCAGCGGTACACCCATTTTGGGATTAGACGTTTGGGAGCACGCTTATTATTTAAACTACCAAAACCGTCGACCTGATTACATCAATGCTTTTTTCAGCGTAATCAATTGGGCGGAAGTGACCCGTCGTTACGAAGCAGCAAAGTAAGCTACTGATAGTTTCCGCAGCGCCAAAAGGCAAAATAACAATCCGCAAGACGATTCGTCTTGCGGATTTTTTTGTGAAATTATGGCGGAAGCATATTCCAAAAGCAATAGGTAGAAAGAGTAGAGAAAAAGAAAAAATCGACCTCAAAAAGTTAATATGCGGATATCTCCAAAAATGTAAGACACCGAAATGATCCCAATAAAAATAAAAGATTACACGCTACTTATTTACAGCACTTTAAAGCATAAAAACAACGAAGCGGTCTTGGCAGGCTAGTTTTTCTTTGTAGGACATTTGGAGATAAGCGTATATAAAAAAAGTA
>JAIULY010000114.1 GCA_022565875.1 Schleiferiaceae bacterium
ACCAGTAGATTAGGTATTGGTTATAAGCATATTGTGCCGTTTTACGAGAAGAAAATCCGCAACAATCCTCGATTTGAATTGAAGATGTTGCATTTTTTTATCAATACAGGGATTAATGACAATGCCTACTATTGGAGTGAGTTGTTGAAGTGTGTGAATGTGTATATCGAACTAAAGAAAATCTGTCCAACGCTCGATTCACTCAATATCGGTGGTGGCTTTCCAATTAAAAATTCTTTGAGTTATAATTTCGATTACAACTATATAGCAGAGGAAATCATCGCCCAAATCAAACAGGCATGCAATTCTGCGGGGATCACCGAGCCGCATATTTTCACCGAGTTTGGCAGCTATACCGTAGGGGAGAGTGGTGCCACGTTATTCAGTATCATGGGTCAGAAAAAACAGAATGATCGCGAAGCTTGGAACATGATAGACTCATCTTTTATGACCACCTTGCCGGATGCTTGGGCCATAAACAAACGTTTTATACTTTTGGCCATCAACAATTGGGAGCAACCGTACGAACGTGTTTTATTGGGGGGATTGACTTGTGATAGCGATGATTATTACAATTCAGAACAACATACCAATGCCATATTTTTGCCCAAGTTGCAGGAGGACGAACCGCAGTACATAGGTTTTTTCAACACAGGCGCATACCAGGAGTCTGTTGGTGGCTATGGTGGGATTCAACATTGTTTAATTCCGGCGCCTAAACACGTGGTGATAGAACGCGATGAGGAAGGCGAGCTCCGAACGCGACTTTTCGCAAAAGAACAGAGTTACAAATCCATGCTCAAAATTTTGGGCTATTAATAATTACGACATGAGTAGTAAAACAGGACCCATCTCCAAGTTTATGGAGAGCAATTATTTGCATTTCAATGCGGCGGCCACTGTCGATGCGGCCAAAGGCTATGAGACACACTTGGAAGAAGGTGGTAAAATGATGATTACCCTAGCTGGTGCCATGAGTACGGCTGAGTTGGGAAAGAGTTTAGCCGAAATCATTCGACAAGGCAAAGTAGACTTTATCTCCTGCACCGGTGCCAACTTAGAGGAGGATTTGATGAACCTCGTAGCACACAATTCGTACAAACGGGTTCCTAACTACCGCGACCTCACGCCTGAACAAGAGCGCGATTTATTAGATCATGGTTTTAATCGGGTTACGGACACTTGTATTCCTGAAGAGGAAGCGTTCCGCCGGTTGCAGAAGCATATTTTTGAAATTTGGAAACGCACAGAAGACGCAGGAAGCAGAAAATTTCCACACGAGTACATGTATGAAATGTTGTTGAGTGGTGTTTTGGAACAATATTACGAAATAGATCCCAAGAACAGTTGGATGCTTGCCGCAGCGGAACGCAACTTGCCCATAGTAGTCCCGGGGTGGGAAGATTCTACTATGGGAAATATCTTCGCGAGCTATTGCATGAAAGGAGAACTACAGCCATCAACGGTTAAGAGTGGTATCGAATACATGACGTATTTGGCGGATTGGTACACGAAGAATTCTGCTGGTAAAGGCGTGGGATTTTTTCAAATTGGTGGGGGTATAGCTGGTGATTTTCCTATTTGTGTGGTGCCAATGTTGTATCAAGATTTAGAGATGCACGACATTCCATTTTGGAGTTACTTCTGCCAAATTAGCGACTCTACAACAAGTTACGGGTCTTACTCTGGCGCGGTGCCCAACGAAAAAATCACTTGGGGAAAATTAGATATTGACACCCCAAAATTTATTGTAGAATCGGATGCAACAATCGTAGCACCGCTTATATTTGCGTGGTTGTTGAATTGGTAATAAGACATCAGATGAGCGAAAAAAAGCGGGTAATTGTCGATCACAAAAACATTTCCAATGAGTTGATTTCATTGTTAATGGAAAAGCATCCTTATGGCTACGACGATGCAGTGATTAAGTTTAAAAATGCGAAAGGCGAAACGGTTTCAGCAGTGCCAATCGAAACAGATGACGCAAAGTACTTAATCAAAGTGGGCGTGGCCTTAGACAAACGGGTGGAAGACTTCCTAGAGGACGAGGAAGAGAATGAGGGCCCAGACCTTGACGAAAGCGTTCCCGAAGACGTAGAAGACGAGGAGTTTGACGAGGATTAAAAAAAAAATCCCCAATCGCGAGATTGGGGATTTTTTTTGGATAAGACGATAGTCTCAGACAGTCATGATATCTTTTTCTTTGATTTCCAGCAATTTTTCCACATCAGCAGTGAATTTGTTGGTCAATTCTTGGACTTCGCCCTCAAGGTCTTTTACTTGATCTTCGCTAAGTCCGTTGTTGCCGAGTTTTTTAATCTCGTCGTTGGCTTCTTTACGCGCATTGCGAATACCCACACGAGCGAATTCAGCTTCTGCTTTAGCAGATTTTATGAGGTCTCTTCTGCGTTCTTCCGTCAGTGGAGGAATATTAATCATCACCACCTCACCGTTATTTTGGGGGTTAAGGCCCAAGTTGGCGTTCATGATAGCGCGCTCTATTTCAGTTATCATTTTCTTTTCCCAAGGCTGTACACTTAATGTACGCGCATCAGGTGTGTTGATATTTGCTACCTGACTCAATGGGGTCATGCTACCGTAATATTCTACGCGAACTGTGTCGAGCATTACCGGGTTAGCTTTTCCTGCGCGAATTCGGAGTAATTCTTTTTCAAAGTGTTTGATGGCGCCTACCATGCGCTCTTTAGTGGCATCCAAAAGAAATTCAATTTCTTCTTCCATTTTTAGGGGTCTTTAGAATAATCAATTTTGAACAATAGTACCTACTTCCTCACCGCGAGCTACCTTGATGAGGTTGCCGGGCTTATTCATGTCAAACACAACTATGGGCAAACTGTTTTCTTTACTCAAGGTAAAGGCAGTCATATCCATGATGTTGAGTCCTAAATCGTATACCTCTTTGAAGCTGAGGTTGGTGTATTTTGTAGCGGTTTTGTCTTTTTCTGGATCAGCGGAATAAATGCCATCCACGCGTGTACCTTTTAGTATGACCTCGGCATCGATTTCGATGGCGCGCAACGTGGCAGCGGTATCGGTTGTGAAATACGGGTTGCCAGTACCACCGCCAAAAATCACGACTCTACCTTTTTCAAGATGGCGAATAGCGCGTCGACGAATGAATGGCTCAGCAATTTTTTCCATTTCTATAGCCGACTGTAGCCGGGTATAGATACCTACATCTTCAAGGGCAGATTGCAGTGCCAATCCATTAATTACGGTTGCTAACATTCCCATGTGGTCGCCTTGTACGCGATCCATACCTTTACTAGCGCCAGAAACACCTCGGAAAATATTGCCACCACCGATAACGATGCCTACCTCGACGCCCGCATCCACCACGGCTTTAATTTCTTTTGCGTACTCGCTAATGCGTATGGGGTCAATGCCAAATTGTTGGTCGCCCATCAGCGCTTCACCGCTTAACTTCAATAGTATTCGTTTGTATCCTGCCATGGTTTTTTGTTTGCTACTGTTGTAATTGCCGTTTTTTTAACTGATTTAGCCGTTGCTACTACAACAATCAGAAAGACGGCGCAATCGGGTTTTTAATTCGGGGTCAAAAATAATTAATGCTGAGTAAAAATCAGTTTTTCTTTTTCCTCAATTTTCAAAATGAAAAAGTAGACCAAAAAAAAGCCCCAAACTGGGGCTTTTCAAAAGGGTATGTGATTAAACACCTAAACCAACGCGGCGGAAACCGGTGGCAACTAGGCCTTTTTCTACGCTATCAAGATATTTAGCAACAGTTAATTTGTTGTCTGAAATATACTCTTGCTCTACAAGTGTGCTTTCTTTGAAGAATTTGTTCAAACGGCCTTGAGCAATTTTGTCCAACATTTCTTCTGGTTTGCCTTCTTGACGGGCTAGGTCTTTACCAACTTCCAATTCTCTGTCAATAGTTTCTTGAGAAACAGCAGAGCGATCTAAAGCGATAGGCGACATAGCGGCAGCTTGCATGGCAACATTTCTACCGGCTTCAGGAGCTGCTGCTGAAAGCGCAACCAAAGTAGCCAATTTGTTTCCGTTGTGGATGTAGGGTGCTACAAAATTACCTTCCAATTGCTCATAGCCATTGATTTCCAATTTCTCACCAATAACACCTGTTTGCTCAACTAATTTGTCGGCTACGGTGAGGTTGCCTTCGTATGGAAGCGCTAAAAGAGCTTCTGTGTCCGCTGGACGGTTTTCCAACGCGATGGTGGTGATTTTTGTAGCAAGAGCAAGGTAAGATTCGTTTTTCGCAACGAAGTCAGTCTCACAGTTCAAGCTTACGATCACACCGTAGTTGTTGTCAGCGTTGGTCATCGCCAAAACAGCACCTTCAGAGGCATCTCTATCCGCGCGTTTTGCAGCAACTTTCTGACCCTTCTTGCGAAGAACGTCGATTGCTTTTTCCATATCGCCTTCGGCCTCAACGAGTGCTTTTTTGCAATCCATCATGCCGGCTCCGGTTTGTTTGCGGAGTGCATTTACATCGGCAGCAGTGATTTTTACCATTGTATGAAATTCTTAAGGTTTTGTGTTTAAAAAAAGAAGGGACAAAACTGCGCTTTATCCCTCCTTCAAAAATTATTTAGCAATTATCAAATTGTGAAGTTTGCAAAGAAGCGATTAAGCTTGTTCTTCCTGAGCTGTTTCAGCTTTAGGTGCTTTTTCTTTTACAGACTTTTCTTTTTCGCTTTTGCGTTGGTTGCCGCCTTCTTTCAAAGAATTAGCAATAACACTAAGGATAAGAGCAACTGATTTTGATGCGTCATCATTTGCAGGGATAGGGAAATCTACCTCAGCTGGGTTAGAGTTCGTATCTACGATGGCGAAAGTTGGGATACCCAATTTTTTGGCCTCTGCTACAGCGATGTGCTCACGTTTGATATCTACAATGAAAAGTGCAGCTGGCAAACGGGTCATATCAGAAATAGAACCTAAGTTCTTTTCCAATTTTTCGCGTTGACGATCTACTTGAAGGCGCTCTCTTTTCGACAATGTCTCAAATGTACCGTCCGTTTTCATCTTGTCGATATTCGACATTTTCTTGATGGCTTTGCGAATCGTTACAAAGTTGGTCAAAAGACCACCAAACCAACGCTCACTGATGTAAGGCATTTTGGCCTCATTGGCGTATTCTGCAACGATTTCTTTCGCTTGTTTTTTAGTGCCAACGAAAAGCACTTTTTTACCTGAAGAGGCGATTTTACGCAACGCTTCAGCAGCTTCCTCGAGCTTTGCCTGAGTTTTGTATAAGTCAATGATGTGGATACCATTGCGCTCCATAAATATGTAAGGAGCCATGTTGGGGTTCCACTTGCGAGTTAAGTGCCCGAAGTGTACACCAGCATCGAGAAGCTGTTCAATTTCTACTTTTTGAGACATAATCAAAAGTGTGTTTACATTCTTAATTTAAACAATCCAAAGGTAGCCGCTAGGGATCCTAAGGATTTAGATACTAAACAATAATTAACGTTTGGAGAATTGGAAGCGCTTACGAGCTTTCTTCTGTCCGGGTTTCTTACGTTCTACCATTCTAGAATCGCGCGTCAACAAACCTTCTGGCTTCAATGCCAAGCGGTAATCTGCGTTGATGGCTACTAGGGCGCGGCTGATGCCTAAGCGCACGGCTTCCGCTTGTCCGGTAATTCCTCCACCTTCTACATTGACTTTCACGTCGAACTTGCCAACGTTGTCGGTCAAAGCAAACGGCTGGTTTACCTTGTACTGAAGCATAGTGGTTTCAAAGTACTTGTTGGCCTCGCGCTTGTTCACGGTGATAACACCGGAACCTTCTTTAACATAGACACGGGCAATGGCAGTTTTTCTACGGCCGATTTTGTGTGTTACAGACATTACTTCAATTCGTTTATGTTGATAACAGTAGGTTGCTGCGCCTCATGCTTGTGCGCATCTCCTTGATAAACATACAAATTGCGGAAAAGTGCTCTTCCTAATTTGTTTTTGGGCAACATCCCTCTTATCGCCTTCTCAACCAAACGCTCTGGCGCTTTGTCAAAAATTTGCTTCGGACTCAAACGCTTCTGACTACCAGGGTAACCGGTGTGCGAGAAGTGCTCTCTGTTGTCCCAATTCGTGCCTTTCAACTGGATTTTCTCCGCGTTGAGCACTATTACGTTGTCTCCACAGTCTACGTGTGGGGTAAAATCGGGCTTGTATTTGCCGCGAATCAATTTGGCTACCTTCGACGCTAATCGGCCGAGGCTTTGCCCTTCTGCATCTACTACAACCCACTGCTTATTCACAGTGGCCGCATTGGCAGAAACGGTTTTGTAACTTAAAGTATCCACAAGTTTTTAAGTTTGTTTTATTCAATAACTTATACCTCCCTTAATTGGGGCTGCGAAAATACGACTAAATTTCCTTACCAACCAAATACATCTTTTTTCTTTTCAAATATTTGTACCTTTGACGCTTCTAAGCTGACTATATCAACCTTTCTACGCCCTTTTGTTGTTCTAATTTTTTATTTATGCGTTTAATTTTTATGGGTTTCGTGACCCTAGTTCTGTCTTTTTCTTCTTTTGGTCAGCTGCAACATCATCATCACGGCTCCTGTGCCACCGACGAAATGCACAATCTTTACATGCAAAATGATCGGAATTATCGCGATGGTTTTGATCAAGGTCAACAACTTGCCGCTCAAATTTTCGACCAATTGGAAAGTGGGGAACTCAATGTGCCTGAAAACACACCTTATATAATACCTGTTGTGGTACATGTGATGTATCACGCCGAAGTGGATAATATCAGTGATGCACAGATTCAAAATGCCATTGATTTGCTCAATGCTGATTTTCGCCGTATGAATGCGGATGCAAGCAATACGCGGTCAATTTTTCAAGGGGTGGCTGCCGATATGAATATTGAGTTCCGGTTGGCTAAATTAGATCCTGATGGAAATTGCACCAATGGAATTACCCGCACCAAAACCCCGCTTGCGTTGGCTGGCAATAACGCAGTGAAACAACTCATCGCTTGGGATAACCGCAAATATCTCAATATTTGGACGGTTCGAACCATTTCTATTGGTGCAGGAATTCAAGGTACTGTGCTGGGTTACGCCACTTTTCCCAACCCCAATAATACGCCTACTTCTGATGGAATCGTCATTCGTCATGATAGAATGGGGTCTATTGGCACCTCCAATACTGGAGGGCGCACGTTGACGCATGAGGTTGGCCATTGCCTCAATTTGTTCCACACCTTTCAAGGCGGCTGCTTTGGCGCTGGTGACGGTTGTGCAGATACACCGCCCGCAGCAGAGGCAAACTTTGGCTGTGCTACAGGTATCAACTCTTGCTCTAATAGCTCCCTTCCAGACCAAGTCGAAAACTATATGGATTACAGCAATGACAACTGTATGAACATGTTTACCATTTGTCAACGGCAACGCGCTACGGCTGTTCTCAATAACAATGCGCTGCGTGGCTCTCTTGTTACACCCCAAAACCTTGCCGCCACTGGCGTGGAACAAACTACCGTAACATGCCCTCCCACCGCTGATTTTACATTTAGAGAAAAGTCGGTTTGTGCAGGTACCGCCATTACTTTCACCAATCGCTCCGCTATTCAAGATGGCGATACCTATTGGTGGATTTTCCCGGGAGGTACACCCAGCTCTTCCACGGATACGAACCCAACAGTAACCTATGATACCCCTGGCCATTATCCCGTTTATCTCGATGTCAATCGAAACAATCAACGGATGGATCGCAAAGGCATGGAAAAAGCCATTGCAGTTCGTGTCAACTACCCTGAAATCACCGGCATTTTCTCCGAGGGCTTTGAAACTACTGAAATACCCTTCCCTTGGCACACCATCAATGAACAAGGACATTGGGCGTTTGAAGTCACCACTCAAGCGGCTTATTCCGGAAGTAGATCGGCAACACTGAACAATTTTGATATTCGTACCAATGGCTTGAGCACCTCATTGATTACCCCTCAAATTGATATGCGTTGGACTAGCAATTTGGTAATTCGCTGGAAACACGCTTTTGCCAGAACCAACAACGCCAACTCCGATCAATTGCGCATTGCTGTGTCTACAGATTGTGGTGCGACCTGGCAAATCAGAGCGGTAAAGTCTAGCTTTATACTCGCATCAATGCCAACACCCATTTCAGCATCGTGGTTCCCATCGCAACAGTCGCATTGGAAAGAAGATTTCATCGATTTGTCTTCATTTGCTAATAGTGAAGACCCGATTTTGGTGCGTTTTGAGTTTGTGAACGGTGGTGGAAATAATTTCTTTATTGACGATATTCAGCTGGATGCAACCGTAAGCGCTGAAACCTTTGCTCGCGATGAACGTTTCGTGTCGGTATTCCCCAACCCAAATAATGGGGCTTTCCAAATTGCTTTTGACCTGCCTGAAGCGACTGCTGTAACAGCTATTTTAATGGATGTAACGGGCAGACAAATTGCCATACAAGACCCTGGCGTATTACCAGCAGGGAAAAGTGCTATCCGATTTGATAGCGCACAACAGCTATCTTCAGGCATGTATATTGTTAAAATTCAAACTGCTGTTTTTGGAGAAATCATTAGGAAGATTACAGTGGAATAATAACCGCTCGATTTGTAATATTCTTAAAAACCCAACCCATGTGTTGGGTTTTTTTGTGAGCCGTTTATTCGGCAGCCCACTTAGTATTAAAAGTCCACGATTGGGGTTTCCAACCACCAATTACCGCTTGATGTATTTTAAAGCAAGTGATGTTCGTTTAGTTTTTTTTACAAGACATAAATCTTCTCTTTTTCGCACACCAAATTTTGGTTTTAGGCCAAAATCTGATGTTTTCAGGACGGCGTGAAAAATCATAGACAAAGAGAATTTCACATAAAAACCTGATAATAAATCCCCCCCCCTCTTTTTTTTCAAATTTGTATTTTTAAAGGATTTTTTATATAAGTTTACAGCACCAACTTATAAAAGTTAAAAAGCGCCGTTATTAAAACCAAATTATAACCTAAAAATCAAACCTATGAAAATGAAATTTTTACTATTCCCCTTTGCATTTTTGCTATGGCTAAGCGCCTGTAAAAAGGAGGAAGAAATTGAAAGTACTTGGATACAAGTAGTAGAGTATGGAACGCATAAACCCATACCTGATGTAAGAATAGAAATTCAGGTTTGGACAGGAAATGAAGGCTATTTCGGGTTTCCGAAAACAGTTGGAGAAATATTTACTGACCACAATGGCAAGGCCTTAATTCAGAATACTTTTAATACTTTTACTTATAAACAGATTGCATCAATTAGGATCTATACCGATGGACGTCCTTATTTTGACGCAGATGTAGATTTTGCTTTAGCAGAATACTGGGATTTTCGAGATAAACCCCTTATTGAGGTTTATCCTATAGCCTATGTTAGATTGCAAGCAGACTGGAGCGTTTTTGAAGGAGAATTTGATTATGTACGTAATAGCCCTGTACCAGGATGTACACCAAACGATTGTATGTTTACTTTTAATGCAAGTACAACTTTGCCAACCCCACCTTTACGGGTGTATGGCAATAGAATTGAGAATAAAGTAGTATTGTCTGGTTACAAAGCTGGCCAACCAACCATTTTTTATTTCAGCGAAGAAGTGTATAGCCCGGCATTTGATACAACCACTTACATCCTAAGAAGATAGTTTTTTTAAACCATTAATTTTTTACCCATGAAAAAGATTACATTTTTTCTTTGGGTGCTAGTTTTATGCACCTACCATTTAAGAGCACAACATGTGAGCAACTTTATTGAAGATC
>JAIULY010000115.1 GCA_022565875.1 Schleiferiaceae bacterium
GAAGCAGCCTTTCGATTGGATTTGCCCAATGGCTATATCGATGGCGAACAGCGCAAAATACCTATGTATCCTGCTGGGGCCGTTACCCACAAGGGCTTTGGACTTGTGGCGTGGAAAGATACCGTTTTTGCATTGCCCGTCCAAGACAACGCCACTGCGTTGCAGGTGCAAATCGACAACAAAACCAAAAGCATTCTCGGCGAAGAGCTGCACTCTTTGGCCAACTATGCGCATGATTGCAACGAACAAATGTCGGCGCGGTTGTATGGTTTGGTCTTGCTGCGCGATGAAGGGAGCCGTTGGAATCGACTTATGAACGAGCGAAAAACCAATAAACTATTAAAAGACCTCACTAGCAATCAGCTTGAAAATGGCACTTGGACATGGTGGGGCAAATTGGGCAACCCAAACTTGTACATGACTCAAAAGATTTACGAAAACTTGTTGCCCTTAGAAAACGAAAACAAAAGAGCCCAAGTACTCTTGGAGAAAGGACGACAACATTTTGAAGATTGGTTTGCTTTGGCTAAAACCAGCCACGACACTCTCAACATGCTATTGCTCGGTGCGCGCATGGGCATTTCTCAATTCAATTTTGAACAACATCTTCAGCAAATACCCGACACCAATTTGACACAACAGTTAACCAAAGGGTTGATACGCTCAATTTTAGGCACTGCAAAACCAGAAGCCACGCCACTAGCTTTTGCCGACACCACATCAACCGGATGTTACGAATGGTCTACAGCCCAGCACAGTGATCACTGGCGGCAAACAAGTACTGCATCGCTTATTGGATTAGAGTGGCTTTTGAATACAGGGGCAAATGACGAAACCCTTGTAAAAACACTCCAAGGCATTTTAGCGCAACGCAACGGTCGTGCTTTTTACAACACCACCCATTCAGCACATTTTTCGCGTTTGCTCATTCAACTTGAAAAACAATTGCGTTACACAAATGAACCGCCACAAATAAAGTTTAGAGACAGCGTCATCACCACCTTCCCCTTTGAATGGCGAGGGTTGCCCACAGAAAACGACAGCTTATTTATCACAAGCAACAACCAATACGTACTTGTGGGAGGCTACCAAGAGTTTTGGGAACGCCACCCGAAAAAGGCGCATGCAGGGTTTACGCTTTCACGACAGTTTTTGCACAACGGCAAAACGTCAACCACATTTAATCGTAGTCAACAAGTGGTATATGATGTGCAATTCTCCACTACAAAAACAGCAGAATACCTAACCTTAGAGCTCCCCCTACCCGCGGGAATGACACTAGAGAAAGAAATCTACATCAAAAACGCATCGCATGTAGCGTATTTTAGAAACCGCGTAGTGGTGTATTACGAGCGATTACCCAAAGGGGCATATACCCTTCAGCTCCCTTTGATCACACGCTTTTCAGGTGTTTTTCAAGTAAATCCGGCCCGTTTGGGATCTATGTATTGGAAGCACGAAGAAAACTTTACACCGCTAGAAGTGATTGGAATTGAGTGATACGTAAACAATTCATAACGCAAAAAAATTATTGTTGTGTATTTCCGAAAAACATTATTAATTTGTAGGAAAATTAACACCTCAATAATTCATGAAGAAAACCGTATTTATAACAGGAGCGACTGCTGGCATTGGCGCAGCAATTGCGAAGAAATTTGCAGCGGCAGGACATCGTTTAGTCATTTGCGGACGACGCGAAGAACGGCTATCCTCACTAACAGCTAAGTTAGCCTTAGATTATAGCGTAGAGGCGTTTGCCTTTCCATTAGATGTTCGGAATGTGGAGCAGGTAAAAGAAGCCATTGCCAATATCCCTAGTCCCTTTGCAGACATTGATATTTTAGTAAACAATGCGGGCTTAGCATCCGGATTGTCGCCCATCCAAGAAGGAGAACTACTAGATTGGGAGCGAATGATAGACACGAACATAAAAGGGCTATTATACGTGACAAGGGAAATAGCTCCCCTCATGGTGTCCAAAAAGTCTGGACACATTATAAACATTGGATCCATAGCAGGAAAAGAAGTATACCCACAGGGCAACGTGTATTGCGCTACCAAACACGCTGTAGACGCATTGACCAAGGGCATGCGATTAGATTTACTACCACACAACATACGGGTTTCACAAATTTCACCTGGGATGGTAGAAACAGAATTCAGCAACGTTCGGTTTCACGGAGATACAGAGCGCGCAGCGGCTGTCTATGAAGGGTACAATCCTTTAACAGCAGAGGACATTGCCGATGCGACTTTCTATATAGCCAATGTACCACCACATGTTTGCATCAACGACCTGTGGATTATGCCAACCACCCAAGCCAATTCATATACTAAAGTGAAAGCCTAATGTTATGACCGATGAACGACTCTACCAATTAGCGCTTCGGTTAGTCCCCAACGTAGGCCCACAAACGGCAAAAAACCTTGTTGCCTATTGTGGCAGTGCCTGTGATGTCTTTCGTACCTCGGCACGTGTACTTGCTAAGGTGCCTGGGGTGGGGTCAAAAACAGCAGAAGCCATAAAGAATCCATTATTAAAAGAGGCAGCAAAAAAAGAAGTAGACTTTGTGGATAAGGAAGGGCTTCGTATTGTTTTTTATGCAGATGAAAATTACCCACATCGATTGCGTCAGCTTCCTGACAGTCCGTTATTGTTTTTCACAAAAGGCAACGTAGTGCTCAATGGAAGGCGGATGTTAGCCATCGTTGGCACACGCGCCGCAACAGCCTACGGGCGAAAGATCGTGGATGAGTTAATAGAAAATCTCGTTGGGAGAGATGTGACCGTTGTAAGCGGATTAGCGTACGGTATCGACTACTTTGCGCATAAAGCATGCTTGCGGCACGACATCCCAACGATTGGCGTTTTGGGTCACGGTTTAGATCGCATATATCCGGCAGCCCACAGACAAACAGCCGAAGACATGCTCGAATTGGGCGGATTGGTGAGCGAATTCCCGTCAGGTACACAACCTGCGCGCGAAAATTTCCCGATGCGAAATCGGCTAGTTGCAGGAATGTGTGATGCAACCTTAGTAGTGGAGGCCGCCAATCGCGGTGGGGCATTAATTACGGCAAATTTTGCAAACGACTACAACCGCGACGTTTTTGCTGTACCTGGGCGTCTAACCGACACCTATAGCGAAGGCTGCAACCACCTGATAAGAAATCACAAAAGCAATCTTTACACATCGATAGCTGATTTAGAATATATAATGGGCTGGAACCCTACAGTTAACGATCAAGAGGAGACACATGCCCCGAAAGCTATTCAGAAGCAATTGTTTATAGACATAACAGACGACGAACAGCCCATTGTTGATTTATTAATGGAAAACGAAAAGTTACAATTAGAGTCGATTTGTATGCGGACAAAAATTCCAGCGAGTAAGATATTGACCCTGTTAATGGGATTGGAGCTAAAAGGAGCGGTAAGAGCACTTCCGGGAAAGGTGTATGCATGGGTGTAATCACCTTTTTGGGGTCTTACATGTAAAAAATAAGCCTTGGCTGCGGATTTCCGTCTTAGTTTTCTGGTTTTGGAAGTGTCGGTTATAGAGTGGAATTTAAATACGCTTATTGCCCAATCACCTACATTTTGGAAACATTCGCACAAACCAAAAATCTTATGCGCTTATCGCCAACCCCCCTACATTTTGGAGATATCCGCATAATAAAACAAGACGGCAATAACACACCCAAGCCACTCATTTACAACAACATCCAATCGATACAAACAAGTTAGTTTCTTCAGCGATTCCTACATTTTGGAAACATCCACACAAACCAAAAATCTTATACGCTTATCTCCAAATCCCCTACATTTTGGAGATATCCGCATAATAAAATAAGAGGACAACAACACACCCAACCCACTCATTTACAACAATATCCAATCGATTCAAATAAGTTAGTTTCTTCAGGGATTCCTACATTATGGAAACATCCGAAAATAAACCCCAGGCCTTACAGCTGCACGGACATTCATTCACAGTAATCCAAAAGTTCACTTTCCACAATTCATTCAAAATACACCCGAAATGACCTACTCAAAAATGAATTGCTCCAATGTTAAAGTAAAACACAACAACTAAAAATCAAAACTATGAAACCACAAATGCAAAAACACTAGACCAGTTCCTGGGACAAGCTACCCACTGATGCTAAAAAAATTAAACTAAATTTTTAAAATACGCTTGCTAATATTACTTAGGTTTATAATCTTTGCACGACATAAACCAATTACTAATTAAAATCTTCAGCAATGAAAAAATTAGCAACAAAAATCCTCTGCATCGTAATGGTGTTTCTTTCAGCAAAGCAAAATTCCTATGGTCAGGTTGAACACGACGAACACCAACTTTTAAATTACGAGCTAAGTAACTTCCCAAAATTCTTTTTGGGTGGCGCGTATTCATTTGCACATATTGCTGACCAGTATATGGCATATGCTCTTTCCTTTGAGGCACAGGTACGCGTGCACAAAAACATCGATTTATATGGTGAAATAAGCCCCACAGACAATAAAACCAATCAATTAGGTGGGAATTTATATTGTTTCACAAAGATGGCCCACAGTAAAACAAGAGTGTTAAAAGGCGGTTTTTTTTCTTTTGAACCTCAATACGAATTCTACGCTCCAACCTACTACCGCTTCGGATTTCGTGCTGGAGTAGACCAAATGCATTGGACCAACTTTTCACCATTTTTCCCAAAAGACCAAAGCGACCTCAGATTGAACCTGTCTTCAATAAATTTTGGACTAATTTTAAACTCAAGAAAAGCCGGAGAAATCCAAATTCCTAACTACAATAGAAAAAAATACACCAATGAATATTCACTCTATTTTGATGCAATTAAGCCGATACCCTCACAATTCTATGCGCAAACACCTTACGGAGACATTAACCATGTTGATTTTGGTTGGCGGTTAGGGTTTGATTATAAGATGCTTTTCGGCAGCTACTTTTACAAAGGTATAAGATTGGAAATCAATAAATTTGCTGTTGACAGCAAGGAGGTTTATAACATATTCAGCTACGGATTTCACCTAAGTTATAGGATTGGAATAGCGTTTTAAAATGAAAAATAGCGTATGACAAAATTTCGCCCTCTCTTCTGCTAGCTATAACGTTAAGAATACCTTGAAAATTAATGAAGTTTAACTTGCATAATTTTAGGGAAAAACTATTTTTGCCTTTCAATTGAATACACATTCTCAAAAGAAAGGAACTTCACCTAGGACAAAAACAAGGGGTGTAATCCAATAACTTGGAGTGTTTGATTGAAAGAAAACAATTTTACGACTACTTTTAAAAAAAAAACATGAAGAAATCATTACTCCTTTGCTCAATGCTTCTCGGCGGGCTATCATCTATTGGGCAAATAAATGTAGATGTCAACAAATTTGTAGGGACTGATTTAGACCCCTATTTGTATCCTAAGCTAATAATTGGTCTGCAAAACCACTATTTTAGAGGCTCTCAAATAGGAGTAAACACTTTCTACCGCCTAAACGACAACCTAGAATTTCAGGGCGAGGTTGGGTTTTATAGTTTATCCTTCTTGGGACAGAACAATAATGCGAATGACCCATCCTTTCAGGTGCGATGGGCAGAATTTGGAGGAACCTATTATTTCAAATCTTGGGAATCCACCAAAACTCGCAGAGTGATGGTAGGATCAACTTGGAGTGCAGATTATTTTGTAAAACTTCCTGTCCCTTCTATAAATCGTTTTGGCGTACGCGGTAATATTTTGTATGATGGAGTTCTGGGCTCTCTTGTTGAGGCAACATCGAATAGCACTTTGGAAAAATTTAACACCACGTATCTAACCCTTGGTTTGGCTTACAACATTAGAACAAACGGAGAAGTTAGCTATGAGGACTACGGCACAAGTTCTGTTTTAGGAGATTGGTCTTTATTCGCCGATGTACTATTGCCCCTCAGCACACAAACGGGAGAAATTTCAGTTGCGCCAAACGGCACTACCTTTCAAGAGTTTTCAAATATCGGCTACCGATTTGGGACAACTTATACAAGAGGTTTTTTCTCTAATTTTGTTGCCGGTTTTGGGATAGAATACCTCATTTTAAGAGGAGTAAATACTATCGACCAAAACAATCAAGAGCAATTTATTTCTAATAATGGAATACGCATTACTTTGCGTATACAATACGCACTTTAGTTTTTGAGCTTTACAACTTTTATTGAGACCGCAAAATTGTGTTGAGCACAATTTGCGGTCTTACTATTTGCAAAATAAGCCTCATTATCAAAAGCCATATAAGCTATGCTACCTGTCTAAAAACTATTTTACTTGTGTTAAATTTAACAATAGACACACCCCTAAAAACCACTAGCAAAACAAGATTTACTAATACTTAATCATTTTTTTAACTTTCACTTAATTTCAGCATCATGAAAAAAATTCTACTTTTAACTTTTTCTTGCCTATTTATGCTTTCAGCAATTGGTCAAAAAAAAGCTGAAGCAGGCAAGTTTAGCGGCATCGACACAGATCCAGAATTACACTCTAGCTTAGTGATTGGGTTTCAAAACGTGTTATTTAACTATTTAGGAGGCACCCCATCACCCAATTTAGGTTCTAATTTCCTAGCTTACACCGCAGGGATAAATGGTTTTTACAAACTCAACAAAAAAATTGAATTTCAAGCTGAGATAAATTACATAACAAATGAAATGACTTGCATTGAATTAGGCGGCACCTACTACTTTATTCAGAAGAATCAAAAGATAAAAAGACTAATTAATGTAGGGCAAAGTGGAACGACAAACTACTACACGAAAATACGTGTTCCGATTTTAAGACGCATAGGGTTTCGTGCCAATGTATTGCACCAAGGCCTGTCAGACGAACATTTACAAAAGTTTGCTCGAGGCTTATTCTACAATTTTAATACAACCTACTTTACTATAGGCCTAGCGTACAATGCAAGAAGTAACGGCTATGTAAATATTGAGGATTATGGTAATACTCCCGTTTTTAGAAATACAAACATGTATATAGATGCTATTTTACCCATTTCTTCTTCCACCTCGGAAAGAGGTGTAGATCCAATAAACTTGGAAGGTTTTTCAAATTTCGGGTATCGACTTGGGGCAAACTGGACAACACCACTTTGGAATAAATTAAAAGGCAGCTTTGGTTTTGAATATTTATCATTGAGAGGTGTAAACTACGAATATACGCTATTCGAAAAAACTCAAAATGAAGAAACGCGACAGGATTCAAGTGAAAATAGGGGTTGGCGTTTGACTTTTGGATTAAAATACGCTTTCTAAGACGCACAGCAAAGAGTTGTTATCTAAAAAAGCCCCAAAGAATTGTCAAAGAATTCTTTGGGGCTTTTTTTAACTGTGAAGTCTAATCCACCCTTTACCGACACCTACAAAATCCATTTGGAAAAGGACAAACATCCGGATCGTATTCACAAAACTCTAAATGCACTGTGCCTGTTTTGACAAAAACCTGTGGCGAATCCCAAATCTCAAGTAGTAGCCTGTACTTCGACTTATCAGGTAAATTTTCTGGAAAAACAGGGAAGAAGTTATAAGCGGCCAATAAACGAATCATCTCCCGACACAATACGCTTGCCTGGCGCTCTAACAACAACTCAGCAGGAGGAAGAAAAACTTTTTCTATACCTACAATTAGCGAAAGTGGTGTCCGTGGCCCGTTCACATATTGGGAAACACTCTCCAAAAGAACATCGTCACCACTGTCCGAAACAAAGTTGACTTGCGCATTTTCAAAAGCACCCAAGTAAGCCAAACGCAAATCTTCCAATACTTGATTAATATAATTTTCCATCGTTAAAAATATTAGAATTGTTAGTGGGACAAACATAAAACTTTTTCATTTAAATACAAACTATTATTACAGAAAATATTTTCATTCAGTAAATTGTTATTCCATTTGGGGCCAGAAAAACAAATGCTGCGAAATAAAATCAAACCACTACCTTTGCGGCAGCAAAAAAAAACACTATGTCACATCTGTCGCAGCTAGAAGCTACTGCAAATCAGGTTAGAAGAGATATCGTTCGCATGGTGCACGCAGTAAATTCCGGCCATCCAGGGGGATCCTTGGGTTGTACGGAATTTTTTGTTGCCCTGTACTTCGACCTAATGCACCACCAACCCAAACCGTTTACAATGGACGGTCACGGTGAAGATTTGTTCTTTTTATCGAACGGCCATATCTCACCTGTTTTCTACAGCACTTTGGCTCGCGCTGGATATTTTGACGTAGCTGAACTAAACACTTTCCGCAAAATAAACACCCGTCTTCAAGGTCACCCTACTACCCATGAGGGGTTGCCCGGTATTCGCATCGCCTCTGGCTCCTTAGGACAAGGCATGTCTGTAGCCGCAGGTGCCGCTTTAGGCAAAAAACTTCGCGGCGATAATCGCCTTGTTTTCAGCCTTCACGGTGACGGTGAATTGCAAGAAGGTCAAATTTGGGAAGCGGCAATGTTTGCCTATCATCACAAAATCGACAATTACATCGCTACCATTGATGCCAACGGACGCCAAATTGATGGCGACACGAAGGATGTAATGGACCTCATTGATATCGCAGCAAAATTTAAAGCTTTTGGCTGGGATGTTTTGCACATCGAAAAAGGTAATGACATGCAGTCTGTACTTAAAGGTATGAAGGCGGCCATCGAACGCACTGGAAAAGGCAAGCCCGTTTGCGTGGTTATGCACACCGAAATGGGCGCTGGCGTCGATTTCATGATGGGATCACACGAGTGGCACGGCATCGCTCCAAATGATGCTCAACTCGAAGCAGCGCTGGCTCAATTACCCGAAACTTTGGGCGATTATTAACTAATAAATCAAACGGGAATACTCCCCGAAAACATACGCTTTATGGCAACATTTAAAGATCAAGGCGCAAAAGATACACGCTCCGGTTTTGGAGCAGGACTAACCGAACTTGGAAACACAAACCCCGATGTGGTTGCCCTTTGCGCAGACCTTACGGGGTCTCTCAAAATGAACGACTTCGAGAAAAAGTTTCCCGAACGCTTTTTCCAAGTGGGCATCGCCGAAGCCAACATGATTGGCGTAGCAGCTGGCTTGGCGACTATTGGAAAAATACCCTTTACCGGGACTTTTGCCAACTTTGCAACAGGTCGCGTTTACGATCAAATCCGCCAATCGGTAGCCTACTCCGATAAAAATGTGAAAATTTGTGCCTCACACGCCGGATTAACCCTTGGCGAGGATGGCGCTACCCATCAAATCCTAGAAGATATCGGACTGATGAAAATGCTCCCAGGCATGACGGTTATCAATCCGTGCGATTACAACCAAACCAAAGCCGCTACTTTGGCTATCGCCGAGCACCACGGCCCGGTGTATTTGCGATTTGGCCGACCTAAAGTGGCCAACTTCACACCGGAAAACCAAACATTTGAAATCGGAAAAGCTTGGTTGATGGTTCCCGGTACAGATGTGAGTATTTTTGCCACTGGCCACCTTGTTTGGGAAGCTCTTAAAGCACAGGAAATATTAGCTGAAAAAGGCATCTCCGCTGAAATCATTAATATCCACACCATCAAGCC
>JAIULY010000116.1 GCA_022565875.1 Schleiferiaceae bacterium
AAAATGAAACACAACGAGAGCTTTCAGTCGATAATCTCTACTTGAACTTTGACGGAAGCTTATCCATCAAAGGGCTTTATATTGCCGATGTAGATCATGATACGTTGGTTTACAGTGAGGCGTTACAATTAAAAGTACGCGTACTTCCCTTGTTTTTTCAAAAGATACATGTCAACTTCATTACTTGGGAGGGCTTGCATGCGCGCATTCATCAAGATGTTGATTCGTCTTTCAATTTTCAATACATCTTGGATGCTTTTGTGCCAGAAGCGCCAAAAGAGGTGGTGGATTCGATGGTGCCTCCAGGTAAACCTTGGCTCTTTCAACTTGATTATCTGCGATTCAATAATTTTGATTTAGCCTACACCGACCTTTTAGTAGGAATGGATGCGCACCTGTTATTTGGTGCGTTGGAGCTAAAACCTGGAATTCTTGATATTGTTACCCAAACGTATGATGTCAATGCCCTGTATTTGAAGGATGCAGCCATTCGATTTCATCAAGAAAGTGAGTTTATTAACTCAGTGCCAGAGGATACGATTTCCGCACCAATACCACTTTTTTCCATCGCAGACCTGACATTAGAAAATATTGTATTTGATGTTGTTTTGCCCAACGGCACCATAGATGCCAAAGGAAAATTGGGCAAACTAAACTTTTCCTTGCCACAAGGAAAAACAAACATAAATAATTTTATTGTAGAAACAGGGCCGTTGCAAATTTCGGATGTGGTAGCTGATGTGGTTTATAAAAGTACACCGGCAACAGACTCGCTAGCCATGACTGCACTGACAACTACCCCAAAAGAGGCTTTTTCTTGGCCAGATTGGCGAGTTGTTGTGCCCAGTATATCGATTGAAAACACGCAGTTTTCTTGGGTTGAATCAACTGAAAGCTACGCATCGGGGGTGTTTAACGAAAAAGCAATTGGACTTACTGATGTAAATATCCGGTTGAGAGAAATGGTTTTAGATAATCGCTTTCAGATGGCAATCGATGAAATTCGATTTACTGAAGCCAGTGGTTTTACCGTCAATCGCTTCGAAGGTGCTGTTGCATTAGATAATTCCAGTCTGAGTGTAACATCCAAACTATTGACACCTTACACGGCCTTCGACCTTAGTGCAACGACTAGTTTTAGTGTCATCGATAGCCTTTTTGAGGGGGCTAAAGAGTTGAAATGGCAAGTAAACCTAGCTGTGCCAAATTTTGGGTTGCAAGATGCTTTTTTCTTTTCACCAGATTTGCGTTCCGATACCTTGTGGAATACTTTGGCAAAAACTGTCCCGGCATTTTACTTTTCCGCAAATGGTGATAAAGAAAAAATTAGTGTAGAAAATGTATCCGTGAATTGGGGCGACATGACCAAAATAGTATCTTCAGGTGTGATTTCCAATCCCTACGATAGTACACGTACCGCTTTGGAGGCATTTGCATTTTCAATAACAACTAATAGGACTGATTATCAAAGTTTTTTGCCAGTTGAAGATATTGCCATTCCATTGCCGGATACCTTATTTTTACAAGTGTTGGCATCAGGTTCTTTAGCGGACCTTAAAGGCGACATGCAAGTATATACAGATTTGGGAACAGCCGCGCTTTCGGCCAATGCGGCTATTTTTAGTGCGATACCAACTTACCAAGCAAAGCTACAATTAAACACCATTCGATTGGCGCAACTCACAGGTGATAAGCGCTTTGATGATTTGGATTTAGCTTTAGAAATAGATGGGAAAGGCAACGATTTAGAAACCCTTTTTGCCTCTTATAAACTTGAAATACAGTCGATTTGTTATAACGATTACACCTATGAAAATTTCTTGCTAAACGGCACTATTGCCAACAAGCAAATGAAAAACCGTGCGGATTATAGTGATATTAATCTTGACTTTTCGTTTGACAGTCAGATGACACTTTTGACAGAGGGTCCTGTGGGAGATTTTCACTTGGACCTATCTGGAGCAAATTTCACAGGGCTGCGTCTCAGTGATGCCGATTTGCGCGCAGGAGGGGAGTTATTTGGCCGATTTAATTTTATGAATGAACAGCAAGAAGTAGAATTGCGTGCCAGTAACTTCAGGGTTGTAAAAAACAGAGAAGTTTTCCCTCTCTCCAAAGTTTTGTTGTATGCTTTTTCAGATGCACAAGGTTCTCGGGTAAAGATTGATTCCGAGATTTTGAAATTGGATGGCAACAGCAACATGACTTTTGAGCAAATGCCAACGGTTTTGAGCAATCACTTTTTGAGCTACTACGATACTGAAACTGCGGATAGTCTTCTCACACCTTACTATTTGAATATTGATGGCGAAATTACCAATAGCCGTTTTTTGAGCGAGGTGTTGGTGCCGGGTCTTACAGAGTTAGAACCGGGCGAATTGCATATTCACTACAGTAATGTGAAGCAACTTTTTGACGCTGACATCCAACTGCCTTTAATCAATTATGCTGGAACGCGCATTGCCAATCTCAAATTAACCCTTGACAGTAAAGTAGATAGTTTGGGGATGCGCCTGAATTTTGACCGCATAGAAACGGGCCCCATACTTATACCCACTACGCAATTTACAGCCAATGTGCGAGAGGATCAGTTGGCTTTTTTGTTGCAAATAGACGATTTCGACAACAAGCGCTTGCTGAACCTTGGTTTGAGCTTGGTCAATCAAAATGACACACAATATGTGCATCTCGATCCAGAGGCATTGCTGTTGAACTATGAAAATTGGTCGATTCATCCAGATAACCTTATTTGGATGGCCAATAAAGAGTTTGGGGCGAAAAATTTTAAATTATCACATCAAAATCAATATGTTGAATTAGTGGATAGCTCCAACGAGAAAACCAACCTTCACGTTAGCTTCAATAATTTTACTTTAGGAACACTTTTTAAAATTTTGCATCCGGAAGACGAAATTATAAATGGGTATATCAATGGCAATCTAAATTTGGCAAAACCCTCGGGGACCCTCGGATTTTTAGCAGATCTCACCGTTTCAGATATCATGGTTTTAGATGTGCCAACTGGGGATTTACATCTAAAGTCCAATAATTTAACGAAGGATACCTACACTATTGATTTAGGATTGGGAGGTGAGGGATTGGAGTTGCAGCTTGCCGGGAAATATCGCGCAACAACCATGAATCCTAGCTTCGATTTATTACTGGAAATAGAAAAGGCCGAAATGCGGGTGTTAGAATCATTTTCAAATGGTTTACTTTCTGATGCCAAAGGACATATGACAGGAAATGTGAAATTAGGTGGCCTGTTGTCCAATTGGGAATACAGCGGTGCCCTTGCTTTTGAAGACGCTGGCTTTTTTGTGAAAGCGTTAAATACCAAGTTTGAACTGAGCAACGAGCGGATTGATGTGGCGCAGCAAAAAGTAGTATTCAACAATTTTACCCTGCGCGATGCCAATGGCAATACCTCGCGACTAACGGGTGAGGTTGGATTATTTACCCCAACCAATCCTGATGTATCGTTGCGATTGGTATCGTCAAATTTTCTATTTCTCAATACCACAAGAGAGCACAATGATTTGTTTTTTGGCAAGTTGTTGTTGGATATGGATGTACAACTTTCCGGTACCGCCCTTCAGCCTGTCATCAACGCATCCACTCGGTTAAACAAAGGCACATCGCTTCATTTTATTGTACCCGAATCGGAGTTGGCAGAAATTGAACGAGACGGGGTTGTGTTTTTTACTAATGTACGTAATCCCGACGATCCCTTTACTACGTTTCGAGGGTCGGGCTCAACATCGCAAGTTTTTGGATTGGATTTACGTGCATTAATTGAGGTAGATAAGGCCACAACATTTCGTGTGGTGATGGATGAACGTAGTGGTGATTTTCTTTCAGTAGCCGGAGGAGCCAATCTCATTTTTGATCTCGCACCAACCGGTCGCATGGGATTGAGTGGGCAATACGAAATCAACGAAGGTAGATACGAACTGAGCTTTTATGATTTGGTGAGAAGGCGCTTTGATTTCCGCAAGGGAAGTACCATTACTTGGAGCGGCAATCCGCTTGCTGGCACACTTGATTTATCTGCTATTTATAATGTTCGCACCTCTGCAAGGGATTTAATGGCCGCGCAAATTACTGGAGCAGATGCTTCTACACAAAATCGCTATCGCCAAGAGTTGCCATTTGAAGTTTTCCTAAACATCAAAGGAGAGATGTTGCAGCCCGAAATTAGTTTTGCGCTAGATATGCCCCAAAACAGTCGAGGCGAATTAGGCGGAAACGTGTATGCCACCATTATGCAGCTCAACGAAAATGAATCTGAATTGAACAAGCAGGTTTTTGCGCTTTTGGTTTTGGGTGGTTTTATTCCAGAAATGGGTGGCAGTTCAGGTGGGGCCTCAACTTCCATGGTGCGTTCCAGTGTGAGTCAACTGTTGTCGGATCAGTTGAATACCCTTAGTGGGAAATACATAAAAGGGGTGGATATTGATTTGGGTTTAGATAGTTTTACAGATTATAGAACTGGAGATGGCCAAGATCGAACACAATTGAATGTCAATGTGAGCAAACAACTGCTCGATGATCGATTGATCGTTTCGGTGGGTAGTAATTTGGATTTGGAGGGCGACAGGGCGCAACAACAACAAGCATCTGATATCATAGGAAACATCAGCTTGGAATATTTACTCACTGAAGATGGACGCTATCGGTTTAAAGCCTTTCGGCGGAATCAGTTTGAAGGTGTTTTTGATGGTCAAATTATCACCACTGGCGTATCCTTGCGCTATTCTAGAGAGTTTAATCGCTTTCGTCAAATTTGGCGCTCGCAGCGCAATGAAGAAGCAATAGAGCAAGAAACCCCAACAATCGAATCGGATGAGGAATAAGAGCTTTATACTATTGGTTTTGCTGTTGGTTGCAGCTTGTTCGCCTACCAAAAATCTCAAACAAAATGAGCGTCTGTTTGAAGGCGGTCAGGTAACTGTGGTAAGTGCAGAATCAAAGTTGCCAACCAAACTCATTGAGCGCAAGCTCCAAGATTTGATACGGCCACAACCCGCTTCGAAATTTGAAATGTGGAGCTACCGACTCGGACAAAAGGAAAAGAAGTGGTTTATGGATCGCTATTTAAGTCGGCGCTTTGGAGTGCCGCCGGTAATAGATGCCGATATTGACGCAGAACGCCTGAAGCGCTTAATGGAAAATCGCTTGGAGAACAATGGGTTTTTTCATTATTCGATAGCCTATGAATGGAAAGACAAACGGAAACAGCGCAAGAACTTGTACTTTAATGTCGTCCTCACGGACCCCTATCGGTTGGAAAACTACGAGATTGATACCGTAAATTTACCTAATGATTTTGTTCGAATGATAGCGCTTTCCATGCGCGAAACGGTTTTGAAGCCTGGATCGCGTTACGAATTAGACAAACTCAAGGAAGAGCGTTCACGAATAGACGCGTATTTAAAAAATCGCGGATTTTATAATTTTACAGGGGACTACCTGTTGTTTTATGCCGATACCAATCATTATAAAGACCGCAAGTTTGATTTGTATTTGTCTGTTAAGGAGAATGTGCCCAAAGAAAGTTTAAAACCACATGTCATTCAAAATGTTAAAGTCCGTGCCAATTACCAAGTGCGCATGCCCAGTGATTCAACGGTCGTATCCGAAACGGATAGTGCAGTGTATCGCGGTGTGGTGTATTTAAATCCGGAAACATTTGAACCCGAACACTTACACCCGTATTTATATATCACACCCGGGGTGTTGTTTTCGCAATTTCAGCAAAACAGAACCCTCTCACGCATTGGTTCCATGGGGACTTTCCGGTTTGCCACTGTTCGTTATACACGCGCCGATACACTTACATCGGACACGGTAAACCTTACCGCAGAGTTGTTGCTTTCGCCGATGAATCGCCGTAGTGTGGGTATTGAAATGCAGGGCGTCACCAAGAGCAACAACTTCATGGGGCCTGGGGTAGTGCTAAATTACCGCAATCGAAACCTCTTTCGCGGAGGAGAGATTTTGAATGTAAACGTAAAGACGAGTTTTGAAACACAAGTGATTCGTGGGGAACAAACCGGTTTAAACTCGGTTGAAATCGGGGCAGAAGCAGAGCTGATATTCCCGAGAATGACCCCGTTTCAATTTGGTATCATTCAGCGTGCGCGTTACGGGGTACCTGTAACCAAAACAAAGATTAGCTATACCTTACTCAATAGAGCTCAGCTATATAGTTTGACCTCTGCGTTGGCCTCTTATGGTTTTTCTTGGCAACCGACACAATTAATTACACAAGAATGGCATCCGATTTCTATAAACTTGCTAAATACTTACAACATAACACCTGAGTTTGAAGAGATTTTGATGAGTAACCCCTTCTTGCGTCGAAGTTTCGAACGGCAGTTTATTTTGGGGAGCACTTATAGCTTGCAATACAACGGATTGTTGAAAGAAAAGAAACATCGCTTTTTTGTCAATTTTACAGCAGATGTTTCTGGCTTTATGCTTACGGGCTATGACCTATTGGTCAATAATGACGCGTTTACGTTACTGGGTTTGCCCTATGCCCAATATGCTCGTTTTGATTTTGATGTACGGCATTATTACCAGATGCCAAAGAGCAGAAGATTGGTTTCCCGAGTTTTTATTGGGCGAAGTTTTCCTTTTTCCAATAGCGTTAGTTTACCTTATATCAAACAATATTTTAGTGGCGGTCCAAATAGTGTTCGTGCCTTTCGCATCCGGTCGTTGGGGCCTGGGACTTATCGCTCGGCTGAGTTTGGCGCTGCGAGCTTTTTTGACCAAGCAGGGGATATCAAACTCGAAGGAAATATGGAGTATCGCCACAATATTGCCGGATTGATAAAAGGAGCCGTTTTTTTAGACGTAGGAAATGTTTGGTTGGTGAATGATAACCCTTCACTGCCCGGAGGACAATTTTCATCGAGTTGGTTTTCTGAACTTGCCGTTGGAGTAGGGTATGGGGTGCGTTTTGATTTAGATTTTTTTGTGCTTCGCTTTGATTTGGCGATGCCTTTGCACAAGCCGTTTAGAGCAGTCGACAACCGTTGGGTGGCTGCGGACATTTCGCCTTGGTTGAGCCGCTGGCGCCGTGAAAATCTCATCTTGAACTTCGCCATTGGGTATCCTTTCTAGAAAATGAATACGGCAGTTAAATTCAACTGCTATTTCCTTCTTTCTTGCCACTGATTGCGTTATTATTGCCAAAAAAGTATCAGATGTTTTTACCGTACATACAACAACGAACAACCTTTTCTCAAAAAGCTATAAATCAAACCGTACAACTGGCCGACGATGGAGCAACCATTCCCTTCATTGCGCGGTATCGCAAAGACCAGGTGGACGGAATTGACGAAATTGCCATTGCATCCATTTTAGATTATTACGAACAGTACAAACAATTGGAGCAACGCCGCGAAACCATTCTCAATACGTTAGAGAAATTAGCCATTGATGATGCACAGCTCGTTGAGGCCATTCGCAAGTGCGACAATCTTACAGATTTAGAAGATCTTTACCTGCCGTATAAGCCTAAGCGAAAAACACGGGCCACAACTGCAAGAGAACTCGGGCTGGAGCCCTTGGCCAAGCAACTCATGGCACAGCGAGGTAGCGATGCCGCGTTACTGGCGCAACGGTATGTATCTACCGAAGTACCCGATGTCGAGGCAGCGCTCAGTGGCGCGCGTGATATAATTGCAGAGTGGGTACAAGAGAGCATCACCGCTCGAAAGCAATTGCGCAGATTGTTTGAGCGCAAAGCCATGATAACCTCCAAAAAAGTAAAAAAAGCAACGGATGACGGAGGTGTCTTTCAACAGTATTACGATTTTGAGGAACTCTTACATCGCTGTCCATCACATCGCTTTTTGGCCCTCATGCGCGGTGCGAATTTGGGTATTCTGAAGGTCAAGATTGCTCCAGAGAATGAAGCCGCACTAGAGATTTTGTTGCGCATTTTTGTGAAGGCAAATAATGACACAGGAGACCAAGTTGCAGCAGCTTGCAAGGACGCTTGGTCGCGGCTGTTGCTGCCGGCTTTGGAAACGGAGTTTCGAAATGAGGCGAAGGTGAAAAGTGATGAAAAAGCGATTCATGTTTTTTCGGAAAATTTGAGACAGTTGTTGTTGGCTCCACCATTAGGACAAAAGCGAATACTTGCCATTGATCCGGGCTTTCAATCGGGTTGTAAATGTGTTTGCTTGAGTGAGCACGGCGACTTGCTGCACAACGAGACCATTTATCCGTTTCGTTCACGTGAAGAGTTTGGTCGGGCTGCCGCAAAAATTCGCAATTTGGCACAAACCTATAAAATAGAAGCCATTGCTATAGGCAACGGCACCGCAGGAAGAGAAACGGCAGATTTTATAGAGAAAGTGAGCTTTGCTAATCCCGTAAAGGCCTATGTGGTCAATGAAGACGGCGCATCCGTCTACTCGGCATCTAGTGTGGCCCGTCAAGAATTTCCCAATTACGATGTAACCGTGCGTGGCGCTGTCTCCATTGGTCGCCGCTTGATGGATCCGTTAGCAGAGTTGGTGAAAATTGACCCGAAGGCTATTGGCGTAGGCCAATATCAACACGATGTCAATCAAAATCAACTGAAAGAAAGCTTGGAGCGAACGGTTTCTTTTTGTGTGAATGCGGTGGGCGTGAATCTCAATACGGCAAGCGTGCAACTGCTCACGTTTGTATCTGGATTGGGTGGCACGCTCGCAGAACGCATTGTGGCTTTCCGATCGGAAAATGGTAACTTTACCAGTCGCGACCAACTCAAAAAGGTGAAAGGACTCGGCGCTAAGGCCTTTCAGCAATGTGCGGGTTTTTTGCGGATTCCCGATGCCAATCACCCATTGGATAACAGTGGCGTACATCCCGAGCATTACTCGGTTGTGGCGGCCATGGCAAAGGCTACAGGGGTAACCTCAGCAGATTTGGTGGGCAATGATGCGGCTATTGAACAACTCGTGCTTGCCGATTTTGTAACCAATGAAATTGGACTGCTTGTACTTCAGGATATTGTGGATGAATTGAAACGACCGGGAAGAGACCCGCGAGCTGCGGTGAAAACGTTTTCGTTTGCCCAAGACATTCGCCAAATTTCAGATGTCAAGGTGGGAATGTTGTTGCCGGGTATTATCACCAATATTACCAACTTTGGGGCATTTGTGGACTTGGGCATTAAGCAAAAAGGATTGATACACATTTCTCAGCTTGCCGATAAGTTTGTGAGTGACCCGATGGAAGTGGTTCATTTGCAGCAACATGTGGTGGCAAAAGTGATTGAAGTGGACACCGATCGCAATCGAATTGCTTTATCTCTAAAAGAAAAGTAATATTTTTCAGTTAAATTGAGAAAAATGTTTTAATTTTGAAGCGCGTCAACATCACTGTACTTTCATTGTTGAAATGCTAGTTTTATTTGAATCATTATGGACAAAAAAGAGAAGACCCTATTGATTGGGTTATTGTTGTTACC
>JAIULY010000117.1 GCA_022565875.1 Schleiferiaceae bacterium
TAGTAGAGCGAATTACGCTATTGAACAGTGAGGCAGTGTTGATTGCTAACCCTAGCATTTACTCTGATAACCCCATTCTCAGCGAATTGTCTTTTCGAATTTCTGCTGTTTTAGCTGCTCGAAACAACAAATACATCCTATTAAATGCCCCCAACGAAAAACTTGATGCCATCGCACAATTGTTGCCCGGTATGAAAAGCCCTAGCGTTTTGCCTTTGCAAACAGCAGGTTGGAGCAGCTTACATGCCGTAGTGCCAGAGGACGACTTTTGGAACATCATTACCAAAATAAAACAACTAGGTGCTCAAGGTATTTTGGTATTACCCATTGAAAAAATGATTGTTTAATTTTTAGTAAGCAGCTCGATTATTAGGTTTACTGCGCGTCACTACTTCGTGCAGATTCTTTTGGATAACTGAAAAACAAGTTTTAAAAACACACACACATGACTATTTTAAAATACCCAACCAATAGCGAATTGCAAGCGGCATTGCAACGGTCTAATTGGGACTACCGGGCTTTGGAGCCCATGATTAGTGAGATTTTTGATGATGTGAAACGAAACGGCGAGGAGGCGTTAATCCGTTACACCAAGCACTTTGATAAAGTAACGGTCGCAAGCATTACACGACCATTGGATGAAGAAGTGGTCCTTGAGGTCAATCTTATGCAAGCCATAGACACCGCGTTTGAGGCCATAAAGTCCTTTCACGAATCCCAGCGGACAATACCGCAGCCTATTGTCACCACGCCAGGCGTATCCTGTTGGCAACGCGAAACGCCCATTGCTCGAGTGGGCTTGTATGTTCCCGGTGGCAGTGCACCTCTTTTTTCTACGGTTCTCATGTTGGCCATTCCGGCCATGGTTGCTGGCTGTAAAGAAATTGTAATGGCAACACCACCGCAACGCGACGGATCTGTCCACCCTGCCATTGTTTATGCCGCTAAAAAATGTGGTGTTACTTCCATATTGACATTGGGTGGTGCGCAAGCCATTGCCGCCATGGTCTTTGGGACGGATTACACGCCGGCTTGCTACAAAATTTTTGGGCCTGGAAATACGTTTGTGACCGCAGCAAAAATTTACGCGCAAACGCTCGGAATAGCTATCGATATGCCTGCAGGTCCTAGCGAAGTGCTAATTATCGCGGATGCCTTTGCCAACCCTGATTTTGTAGCAGCTGATTTAATTGCCCAAGCTGAACACGGCGCTGACAGTCAAGTGGTGTTGTTGACAGATAGTCCGGAGCTGTGTGATGCTGTTGCAGTAGCTCTGAAAGAACAGCTGATGAATTTACCTAGAGCCCCTATTGCCAGCAAGGCGCTCGCAACAAGCTGTTTGGTGGTGTTGCCTTCTTTGATGGCTTGTGTGGAAGGGTCTAATTACTATGCCCCCGAACACTTGATCCTCTCTGTTGAGGACCCGAATACTTTGCTCAATGCTATAGAAAATGCAGGGACGATTTTTATTGGGAAGTATGGGTGCGAAAGTCTAGGGGATTATGCCACCGGCGCGAATCACACCTTGCCCACAGCAGGTTTTGCAAAGGCGTATTCGGGTGTCTCCCTCTCAAGTTTTTGTAAAACCATCACCATTCAAAATGTAACCCAAGAAGGCTTGCGAAACTTGGGGCCAACTATAGTGACATTGGCCAACGCCGAAGGTTTGGCTGGGCATGCCAATGCAGTGCGTGTACGTTTGGAGGAATTAAAAAACAAGTAATTATGGCAATCGAAGACAACTGGATTCGTCCACATTTAAAACAGCTTTCCGCGTATCAAAGTGCTCGCGATTTGTTTCTTAGCGATGGCGCTGTATTGCTTGACGCGAATGAAAACCCCTATGGAGAAGCCAACCGCTACCCGGACCCTAAGCAGGTGCAATTGACTGAGAAATTGGCTGAAATTTGGAAGACAGACGCCAATCAAGTGCTCGCCACACACGGCAGCGACGAAGGGCTCGATTTGCTCTTTCGACTATTGGTGGTGCCCGGAGTGGACCGTGTATTGATTTGCCCGCCTACGTATGGGATGTATGGCGTTATAGCAGCCATTCATGGCGTTTCAGTGGTGGAAGTACAGCTGCGACCCAATTTTACCATAGACTTTGAGGGCCTTCAGAACACTGTTGAACAGGTAACCCCCAAAATGATACTCATTACAAATCCCAACAATCCTACAGGGAATCTTGTGGGAGATATAGAGCGCGTGCTTCAACTTTCGCCAAATCTGGTAGTCGTGGACGAGGCTTACATGGATTTTTGTCCTGAGTTTTCTGCTGTCCCATTATTAAAAAAGTACCCCAACCTGATTATTACCAAAACATTGAGCAAGGCGTATGGCATGGCAGGGTTGCGCATTGGGGCTATTTTGGCTTCTCCTTTTCTCATTAGTTGGCTTCGAAAAATTAAGTTACCTTACAACATTAGCACACTGACACAAAAACACGCATTGTGTCAACTTGAAAAAATAGAAAATTTGGCTGCGCTCCGGGATGAAATCATTGACGAGCGTGAAAAATTACAAATAGCCCTGAAGCGTCTCTCGATAGTAATCAACGTCTATCCTTCGCAGGCAAATTTTTTACTCGTAAGTGTAACCGAGCCCAGAACAGTTTTTCAGGCCTTGCTAGCTGCGGGTATCATTGTGCGCGACAGAAGTAAGGAGGTGGCTAATGCCCTGCGTATTACGGTGGGTACACCTGAGGAAAATCGCCTGCTCATCAAAGAATTGAAGCATATTGCAAACGCATTGACAAACAACAAATCACTATGAAAAAGAAAGCACTTTTTATCGACAGAGACGGCACCTTGATCGTAGAGCCCAAAGTGGATCAACAGGTAGATTCCCTAGATAAACTCGAATTTTTGCCAGGAGTTTTTCGGTATTTGGGCAACATTGCCGCAGAGCTCGACTACGAACTGGTTATGGTAACCAATCAAGATGGCCTGGGAACACCGTCTTTTCCCGAGGACACCTTTTGGCCAGCGCAGCGTAAGCTATTGCGTTGTTTCGAAAATGAGGGCATTCAATTTTATGACATTCACATCGACAATACCTTTGCCCACCAAAACGCACCCACTCGAAAACCAGGTACGGGATTGTTGCCAGCATACATATATGGCCCTTGGGATTTGGAAAACTCTTTTGTGATAGGCGATCGCGAAACCGATGTGCAATTGGCCGATAATCTCGGCTGTAAAAGTATCTTTTTGAATGCGCAACCGTTGGCGAAAGCCACGTATCATGCAGCTACATGGCGTGACATTTATAGTTACTTGAAAAATTTACCACGCAATGCCGCCACGATTAGAACTACCAAGGAAACGGATATTCAAGCCACCATTTTCTTAGATGGCGAGGGCGTGGACGAAATAGAGACGGGCTTGCCCTTTTTTGATCACATGTTGCAGCAATTGTGCACACATGGTGGTATCGATTTGACAATTAAAGCTAAGGGAGATTTAGAAGTAGATGAACACCACCTGATTGAAGACGTTGCCATCGTCTTGGGCCAAACGATAAAAGCTGCGTTAGGCAAAAAAAAAGGCATCCAACGATATGGGTTTTTTCTTCCGATGGACGATTGTCAAGCACGTGTATTACTCGATTTAGGTGGGCGCTACGACTTCAAGTGGAAGGCGAACTTCAGACGTGAGAAAATAGGCGATATGCCCACAGAAATGTTTGCGCATTTCTTCAACAGCTTTGCCAATGCGGCTGCCTGTAATCTGCACATTACTGCAAAGGGAAACAATGAACACCACAAAGTAGAAGCCATTTTTAAGGCCTTTGCCCGCGCCTTGCGAATGGCGATTGCACAAACTACAACTACCAGTATACCAAGTAGTAAAGGCACATTGTGAAAAAGAAACGCTTGTCTCCATGGGCAGAGGACGCATCTTTTGATAGCGGGGCATCAAATGAGGGGACAGAAATACATCTACAACTATGAAGAAAGTAGCCATCATACATTATCAAGGCGGTAATACGCTATCTGTTTTTAATGCACTAGCAGCGTTGCACTGCCAACCTGTTATCACAAATCAACACCATGACCTAGAGCAAGCAGATGCCATCATAATTCCCGGTGTCGGAGCTGCGGCACAGGCCATGCGCGATTTGCAGGCGCTTCAATTCGACACGTTTTTAAAGCAGACTACAAAGCCTGTTTTGGGTATTTGTCTGGGTATGCAGCTTTTGGGAAGTTTTTCTAAAGAGGGCAATACACCGCTTCTCGAAGTGCTACCCGATAAAGTCATTGGTTTTTCCAAAGCTGTTATAACTCCGCATATGGGTTGGAATCAAGTACAGCATTTAGGGTCACCGCTTTTTAGGGGCATCCCAGCAGGGAGTTACTTTTACTTTGTGCATAGTTATTTTATGAAAGTAGCACCCCACACCATCGCCACAAGCGATTATGACGGCAACTTTACCGCAGCCCTAGTCTCGCGAAACTATTTTGGCACACAGTTTCACCCCGAGAAATCTGGGGATGCGGGTATGCAGTTGCTTGATAATTTTATCTCATTAATATAAAAAAACATGAAATACATACCAGCAATAGATTTGTACAACGGACAGTGCGTTCGTTTACATAAAGGCGATTTCAATCGTTTGACGCACTATTCTAGCGACCCCTTGGCAGTGGCGGCGACGTTTGAAAAAGCAGGATTTTCACAATTGCACATCGTAGATTTAAACGGTGCTTCAGGCGATACTGAAAAGCAACAGGCCGTTATACAGCAGCTTTGCCAGCACACAAAACTCTCCGTGCAATTGGGCGGGGGTATCAAAAATGCCGCTGCGGTAGATCGGGCTTTCGCCAATGGCGTCAGTCGTGTGATTATAGGCAGTATGGCAGTGAAAAAGCCAATGTGGATTCGCGATTTGGTGCAGCAATACGGCTCGGAAAAAATCATTTTGGGATTTGATTTGAAGGGCCGCGCTATCGCTGTTTCGGGCTGGAAAGAAACTGCTGAAAGTGATTACCGAGTTGTGCTTCGGCAGCTCATAGACTATGGTATACGCGAGGTTATCTGCACCCAAATAGAGAAAGACGGCACGTTGGCGGGGCCAGATGTAGCACTGTACCAAAGTTTACTGTCTGAATTCCCCATTGCGCTCATTGCCAGCGGCGGTATCCGATCGGTAGCAGATATTGATACAGTTGCCCAATTGGGGTGTACGGGCGTGATACTCGGTAAATCGCTGTATGAGAAAACTATAGACCTATCAGAGCTCACGAAAAGACTGACCGCATGTTGACCAAACGAATTATTCCTTGTTTAGACATTTTGAATGGCGCTACTGTAAAAGGCGTACAATTTGTTGATTTGCGCGATGCGGGAGACCCGATTGCCTTGGCTATGGCGTATGAAAAAGCGGGTGCCGATGAGTTGGTCTTTTTAGATATTGGCGCAACACCCCACCAGTCAAAGGCTTTACTTTCGTTGGTAGCCTCCATCAGTAAACACCTGCGCATACCATTTACGGTGGGGGGCGGCATAAAAACAGTAGCCGATGCCGCAGCACGTATTGCTAATGGCGCAGACAAAGTCAGTTTAAATTCAGCTGCGGTAAAGCGGCCCGAGTTGATTTCGGAAATCGCCGATCGTTTTGGGCGACAAGCAGTGGTGGTGGCCATCGACTGCAAACAAATTATGCCCGGACAATGGGAAGTGTTCACCGCAGGCGGGCGTATCGCTACGGGCAAGGCAGCTTTGGCATGGGCAACCTTGGCAGTAGAACATGGGGCCGGGGAGTTGCTCATTACCTCTATGGATCAAGACGGCACCAAAACAGGATTTGATCTTGCTTTGCTTCAGCTAATTTCTAGCGCTGTACCTGTCCCTGTAATTGCATCAGGTGGCGCGGGAAATGCTAGTCATTTTGTCGATGTGTTTGAGCAAACCCAATGCAGTGCGGCTTTAGCTGCCGGGATTTTTCACTTCGGGGAAATTTCCATTACAAGTGTCAAAAATGAATTAAACAAACAAAACATACCCGTAAGATGGTCTTGAATTTTAATAAAAACATCGATGGCTTATTGCCAGTAATAGTACAGGATATAGATTCTAAAAGTGTTTTAATGCTAGGCTATATGAACGCTGCGGCTTGGCAACAGACCTTGAACAACCGTCACATAACCTTTTACAGTCGCACCAAAAAGCGACTTTGGACCAAGGGCGAGACCTCAGGTAATTTTCTAGAAATGATCGCCTTTGATTGTGACTGTGATGCTGACACTTTATTGATTTTCGCACGACCTAAAGGACCAACGTGTCACAAAGGTAGGTACAGCTGTTTTCCAACGGTAATCCCACAAAATGGACAATGGCAACGTTTGCAAACGCTTATAAAGCAGCGGAGTGATATGGCTGTAATTGCGGAGAGCTATACCAAATCGCTGCTCGATGGGCCATTGGGGCGCTGTGCACAAAAAGTGGGCGAAGAAGCCGTTGAAGTGGTCATTGCTGCGATGAAAGGTAATCGGCAAGAATTGATTGAAGAAAGCGCTGATTTGTTGTATCACCTTTCCGTTTTGTGGAAAAAAAGCGGTGTAACGCTAGAAGAGGTAGAACGCATTTTGTGGGAGCGGAACCAAAAAAAGTAATTGTTTTTTCGGTTGTCAGATTCACCAAATTTACTTATATTTCCACACGTTTTGTTTGTGTTGCCAATTTTGGTAATTCAGAAACAAAAACTCATGAAATTAACAGTTAATATTATTTATGTCAGACAAAGAGAAATTCACTGATGGCCAAGGAGAAGCGCCGTTAAAAATAGAATTACGTCATATGGTAATCGAAGATTATGACGATTTGGAAACCACCATGAAGCAAGCCTACCAATCTTCCGATTTAGGGATTTGGGATAGAAAACACATTCGAAAATTACTCAGTATATTTCCCGAGGGACAAATTGCAGTGTATGCCAACGGCAAGTTAGTGGCTGCGGCTTTATCACTGATATTGGATTACGAAAAATTAGGACACAATCACAATTATAAGCAAGCAACGGGTAATTATACTTTCTCAAGCCACAATCCCGACGGCAACGTTCTTTATGGTATTGATGTTTTTGTACATCCCGATTACCGGGGCTATCGTTTGGGGCGTCGTATGTATGATGCGCGCAAAGAATTGTGCGAAAATTTGAACTTACGCTCCATTATTGCCGGTGGTCGCATTCCCGGATACCAAGATTACGCCAACAATATTTCTCCAAAAGAATACATCGAGCGCGTGGCTTCCAAGGAGTTGTTTGACCCCGTATTGACGTTTCAGCTCAGCAATGGGTTTGTTGTGAAGCGCATACTGCGAGGCTATTTGGCGGAAGACAACGAGAGTAAGGAGTTTGCCACCTTGTTGGAATGGAACAATATTTATTATGAAGAAGACCAACGCCTGATTAACGCGCCGAAACAAACGGTACGGTTGGGTTTGGTACAATGGCAGATGCGCCTATTTCCCTCCTTTGATGCTTTAGTAGATCAAATGGAATTCTTTATTGATGCGGTAAGTGACTATCGCTCAGACTTTGTGCTGTTTCCCGAGTTGTTTAACGCCCCGTTGATGGCCGATTACAACCACCTCGGAGAGGCCGAGGCCATTCGACAATTGGCGCAATACACAGAGCCACTCAAGAAAAAATTCATTGAATTTGCATTGAGCTACAATATCAACATCATTACGGGGAGCATGCCGCACATCGAAGAAAACGGAAAACTCACCAATATCGCCTATTTGTGTCGAAGAGACGGAACGTATGAATCCTATCGCAAAATACACATAACGCCATCAGAAAAGGAAGCTTGGGGCATGACAGGCGGCGACACCCTTCGCGTTTTCGACACGGACTGTGGCAAAGTGGGTATCGTGATTTGTTATGATGTCGAATTTCCTGAGATTCCTAGAATTTTGGCAGAAGAAGGCATGCAAATTCTTTTTGTACCTTTCCTTACAGATACCCAAAATGGCTACATGCGCGTGCGCAGTTGTGCCAAAGCAAGAGCCATTGAAAATGAGTGTTATGTGGCAATAGCTGGGTCGGTAGGGAATTTACCTCGCGTCAACAATATGGATATTCAATACGCACAATCTGCTGTATTTACTCCATCTGATTTTCCATTTCCTGTTAATCAGGTAAAGGCGGAGACCACGCCCAATACCGAAATGACATTGATTGTGGACGTCGACTTAGATTTGTTGAAAGAGCTGCACACCCATGGCAGCGTCCGTACCTTGAAAGATCGTCGCAAGGATTTGTACGATTTGGTATGGAAAGGCAAGCGCAATACGAGTGTCTAATACCAACATCCCCAAATCCACTCTAGTGTATTTGGGGATTTTTATTAAAGATTGACCCAAGTAACATGGGGTTGAGCGCGCAACCAAGTCAATTGTCTCTTGGCGTATCGTCTGGAGTTTTGTTTGATGCGGTCAACAGCGGTTGCTAACGAAATTGAGCCATCAAAATAATCGAATAGCTCGCGGTAACCTACTGTTTGCAAAGCTTGTTTTTTGCGGTAGGGGAGCAGTTGTTCCGCTTCAGCAAGCAGCCCTTGTTCCATCATGATGTCAACGCGAAGGTTTATGCGGTCGTACAATTCTTGTCGTGGTCGGTTTAGGGCGACAAACGTGTAATCAAAGTGGCGTATTTTCTTTTGTCCTTTTCGCCATGCTGAAAATGGCTTTTCGGTGTGTCGTATTACCTCCAAGGCCCGGATAATTCGCTTGGGATTATTTTGGTCTACTTGCGCCCAATACTTCGGGTCTTTCTCCTGTAATTCGCGCTGCAAGGGTGCGAGTCCTTCCTGCAAAAAAGCTGTGTTTATAGCTGAACGGATCTCCACAGGGACATCAGGTATATCGTCAAACCCAAAAAGTAATGCGTTGATGTACATACCACTACCGCCAACAACGATGGCAGTGTCATGGGTTTTAAAAAGGGTTTCAAGGGTGCTCAATGCATCCGCTTCAAATTGGGCGGCATGGTAATCTTGAGCAATAGAAAGGTGGCCTACCAGGTGATGTTTTACGGTGGCCAATTGGGTAGCGTCAGGAGGAGCGGCTCCAATTTGTAGCTCGCGAAAAAATTGCCGAGAATCCGCAGAAATTATTTCAGTCTGCAACGCTAAGGCACGTGCTATGGCATAATCCGTTTTGCCGCAAGCTGTGGGACCGCCGATGA
>JAIULY010000118.1 GCA_022565875.1 Schleiferiaceae bacterium
CTCAAGTGTACACTTTGGATGCGCTCGAAAGGGATGGTGAGTTTTTTGCGACTAAAAACTCCTTTTTCCAAAATAAATTGATCGTCTTCTACATAGAAAAAGAAGCGTTGGTATTGAAAGTAAGAGAAGACCAAAAGCAGGAGCAACACGAGTATGATACCTCCGGCAATACCCACAGCCATCAATAGACTTTTGGCGCGTGCGCTGCTGGCAAACACGACAATTAGCGGCAAAAAGATATTAACGGATTTCCAAATATTGCGAAACCACATGATGATAATGCCAAGTGCATTTTGCCGGTTGGGCTCGTAGAAGTTAATGTTCTTCATGAGCGGCTGCGGTAGAAATAATATGAGCTCTCAGTTTTTTTGCAGTTGCCGGCTCCAAACCAGGAATGGTGATGTCGCTGCCTGAGCCGCCAGCAGTAAATACTTTTAATGTACTCAAAGCAAACAGACGCTCAATGGGGCCGCTCTCCACCTCACAATGCTGCACCCGATTGAAGGGTACAACAGTAAAACTGCGAAATAACCAACCCGTGCGGAAGCTAATATCATGTGTGCGAATGGCGTAGCCTTTTCGTTTGAAGCTCATCCAATGGGTGAAGTAAGTGAAACCAAATAGCAAACTGTAGCCAATTAAAATCAGGACATTGGCAGTCAAGCCCATTTCACTAAAAATCCAAAAAGGCACCGGCAACAGCAAGCCTATAACAAACCGCAACCGCGAAAACCACAAATAGCGTTTCTCTATCGGTGTAAAGGCTATGGCTTCAGCATCCGGTAAATTCTCTGGAAGCACCAAAACATTATTAAACAACTCCGCTACTTTCGTTTCCATGGCGCAAATATCCAAAATAAGTTTTCAATACTTGGGCATTTTCCCTGCCCGGGGTGCGAATTTCTAAAATAGTAGGCGCCTCGTCTTTGGCAAAGAAATCCCCAAGTTGTGCAGCCAACTCGGTTTCACTTGTCGCTAGTTGGTAATTTAAACCATAGGCTCTGGCAAAATGCTCGCCGCTCATTTCTTGGCGCGCTTCAAAAAATGACTCCAAATATTGGCTGTCTTTTGGTCCATCGATGATTCTAAAGATGCCACCACCGCCATTGTTGATGAGGATAATTTTGAAGTTGTTCTTTTTATAGTTGTGGTACAATCCGTTGCTATCGTAAAGGAAGCTAATGTCGCCTGTGATGAGGACTGTTTTTCGTCCCGAAGCATAACAATATCCCGCAGCGGTGGACGTCGACCCATCGATGCCGCTGGTGCCCCGGTTGCAGAAATGATCGGCTGCACGCCCTTCTTTAAATAGCTGAATATAACGGATGACTGAACTATTGGCCGACTGCAAAGCAATGTCACTAGAGAAAAAGGGCAATAGCATATGGTAGGCTTTCCAGTCACTCCAAGGTAACTTAGGGGCAATTTCTAGATGGCGCTTATCGCGAATGGCGTCGAGTGCGATGAGTTCTTTTTTATAATCACTATTTTTGGGAGTAACCCATGCAGCAAATTGCTCTAAAAAGTCAATTGGGCTCGCCAAAATTTGATGAGTCAGAATTTTGTAAGTATCTGGATGGGGGAGATTGCGCTGCACATGCCAATGATGGGTTTGTGTACCCTTCCGCAAAAAAGCTTTTATTTTCTTTGAAATTACAGCACCTCCAAGGGTTAATAAAATTTCAGGTCGCAACATTTCTATGTCTTGTTCTGAAAAAGTAGCCAACATTCTATCGATACAAGGGAACATGCCCTCAGCCGTAACATTAGAAGTACTTTCGGTAAACACCATCACCGAAGGGTCATTGGCTAGCTTTTCGACCAACGTATCCAGTCGGTGATTGGGCAACATTTGCCCCAGTAAAATCATTTTTTTGGTACTGTTATTCCATTGACTGGCTAAACTTTCTAGGCCACTTTGATTGAGGTCTGCTTTCGCAAATAGCGTATGGACAGGGGCAGGAATCTCGAGGTTTTCTGAAGTGGTTTGGTATAAGGGTTCACGAAACGGCAAATTGATGTGAACCGGACCGGGTTCGGGGTGCATAGCGGCATCAAAAGCTTCGTTAATGACCCGCTTGTTATACCAAAGCGCCTCAGCATCGTCGTCTTCCAATAGGTTTGCGGAGTATTTGATATGATTGGCAAAAAGGTTTTGTTGGCGTATGGTCTGTCCATCACCTTGGTCTATCCAAGCTTGTGGGCGGTCTGCGGTGAGAATAATCAAAGGCACCTTCTGATAAAAGGCCTCGGTAACAGCTGGGTAGTAATTGGCCGCAGCTGACCCGGATGTACAACAAATAGCTACGGGTTTTTCCAAATGTTGCATCATGCCTACCGCAAAAAAAGCGGCCACCCGTTCGTCTGGAATATTTAAGCAATCAAATTCAGGATAGGCATTAAAACCGATTACAAGCGGTGCATTGCGAGAGCCTGGCGAAAAAACAATGTGCTCCAAGCCTCGTTGTCTCGCTATTTCTACAAGAATCTGTACAGAGCGTTTTGTGGTAGTAACCATAGTGGTTGTCGAGTTCTTTTTCTATAAAACAGTTTTCAGCGTGCTGAGTTTGGCCACTGTTTCCTGCCATTCGGATTCGGGATCGCTTGCTGAGTTAATGCCGCCGCCCGCAAAGAGGGTAAGCTCTTTTTCTTTGGCGCGCAAACATCTTAAATTGACATAAAAAACACCTTCATTGTTCAAAGTATTTTCCATACCAAAAAAACCAGCATACGCATCTCGATCAAAGTTTTCCTCTTGTTGAATGAAGCCTATCGCATTAGCTTGAGGTAGCCCACTTACCGCGGGAGTGGGGTGCAGCTGCTGCGCAATGGTAAGTAGTGAAAGGTCTTTGGGTGGTGATGCAGTAATTGTACTTTTCAAATGTTCAATGGGGCCAGCCGTATTCGTTGTAGGTACTGTGGATTGAACGTCTTTGCATCCAATACTTTCAAGTTTGTTGGTGATGAAATCTGTTACAACGCGCTGTTCGCGTTGTTCTTTATCGCCCCATTTGCCTTGGGTGCCAGCTTGACGTGTTCCAGCGAGACTTACAGTTTCAATTTTTTTATTCGTGCTTCTAAGCAGCAATTCTGGTGTAGCCCCAAGCCAGGTCTCGTTGTTCTCTCGATCCAAAAACCAATATACTGTTGCTGTTGGGTATTTTTTGCAAAGACGCATGTAAAACGTATGTGCATCAAATTTTTCTATGTAGTACTGTTCTTCTCGCGCTACCACAATTTTTTCGGCTATACCATCAGAAATAGCCGCTTTAGCCTTTGCTACCAACGCCAAATGATGCGCCTTTGCCGATTCAAGTGCTGTTTTGAGTGTGAGTTGGGAAACAATCGGATTTGTTGGAAGCTGGATATCAAAAGTTTTAGAAGTGTTTATACTATATTGCCCCTTAACAACACCAGTAGCCGCTGCCCAATACAGTGCATGTGCCCCACCTTTGCCGCTTTCTAATGCAAATGCCGTTATAAATGATTCAGAAGGCCATTTGACAAAAAAAACGGAACCAGTTTGTTGGTGGAGCCAGTCGCGAAGTGGGTCTATCATTGAACTTTCGACTTAAGCGGTTGGATCATGTTTGTCAATTTACACAAAGAAATCAACGCGCCCTGTTCGTCTGTGATTCGAATCTGCCACAGGTGTGTGCTGCGGCCTTTGTGAATAATCTCCGCGCGAGCCGTGACGACACCCTCTTTTATGGATTTTAAGTGGTTGGCGCTTATTTCCAAACCCAAAATGGCAAATTCTCTTGGATTCACCAACATTGCGCTGGCAGCACTGCCCACACTTTCTGCAAGAGCCACACTAGCACCACCATGTAATAATCCCATAGGTTGGTGCACGCGAGGTGAAACAGGCATTGTGGCTTCTAAAAAAGAAGCGCCACAAGCTGTGTATACAATGCCCAATGTCTCCATTAAGGTTCCCTTGCAACGCGCATTGAGCCGTTCAAGTGTTTCCTGTTCTGACATGAGAAAAAATTATTGCTCTTGCTCTTGTTGTTGTTGCTCGAGTTGTTTTTCTTTTAATCGCAAGCCTTTTAGCTTGCTCAAAAATTCTGGTGTGATACCTAAATAAGAAGCAATATACTTTTGAGGAACAACCAACTCCATTTTCGGGAACCGCTCTATGAAAGAATCATATTTCTCAGCAGCTGTCAGCGAAATGTTGTTGATGATGCGCTTTTGATGACTAGCAAGTGACTTCAAGTATATAATGCGGAAGTATTTTTCGAATTTTGGGGCTTTTTCAAGTAGGTAATTGTAACGATCTAGCGGTATGGTGAAAATCTCACAATCACTTAAGGCCCGCATGCTGTATCGCGTTGGCTTGTTGTTTAATGTTGCCTCAATGTCACCCGTCCACCAGTTTTTACTCCCAAATTGCATCACATGGTCCTGATTCCTGTGGTCGGTGTAGTAGGTCATCAAGTAACCTGACTTTATCCAAATGAAAGGAAGGTTTTCTTCTCCTTTCTTAAACAAATATCTATTCTTCTTTACATAATCGTGGCGCAATTGCGCGCAAAATAAGCGTGTTTCAGCTTCACTTAGGTCCACGTAACCAGAGAGGTACTCGTGAATTTCTTGAATAGTGTGTTCGTTCATTGTATTTTGTGTTTCTAGGGTGTTAATGACTTCTCCTTCGGCAATCAATCGATAATTCCCCGTTAGTTTTACCATGTTGGTTGAGTAATCACATGAGAAAAAACCACCGCGGCGACTCAATTGTTTTGCGATTAACTTATTGCGATTTAATTGTTCGCTCCAAAAGGGAACCAAAACGGCGTGTGAACTTCCCGTTGCAAAATCCTCTAGCTGTTGCACTTTCGCTACAAATGTCCTGCTTACAAAATCGCAATCGTGCCCGGGTGCTGTCACCACAAAGCCAAAGTATTTTTGCTCGGCTAATTTAGAGAAATTTGGTTTTAACGACGCAACAATTTTTTCGCTCTCTAAAACAACAATTTGTTTGTTTGCTGATGTGTGAAATGACTGTATTTTAGCACCCAATGCAACTTCTAATCCTTCTGGTATTTCTGCTGATTGACAGGGAATAGGGGCTAGCGAAAGCGTGAATTGATTTTCTTGTTTCTTTATTTTAATCGGGACTCCTTGTTGGGGGTGCAAAACAATCTCCGATAATCCGTACTTGTCGTAAACCGCCGCTCCAGCTCCCAAACTACCATGTCCGCACAGGTCAATTTCGGCATCAGGCGCAAACCAACGCACCTCAAAGTGACCCTTGTCTTCCAAAGGAAGCAAAAATGTCGTTGCAGGTTGATTAAAATCTGAAGCTACTTTTTGATACCAACTGTCCTGTTCGCGGTCATTCATGAAGATTACAGCTGTTGGATTTCCCAAAAAGTCATAGAAAAAATCACTAAAAACGGAAACTATTGTAAATGGTAATGCTTTTGAATCTTTAGACATTTCTTCAAAACTTAAAATTCGGATTTTAGATGGAAAGTGATTTTGTCAAATTTCTCTTGCGACATCTGCAAGCTGAATTGTGAGTCGGCGAGAAACACGAGTTGATCAAATTTGTCTCTGGCCAAGTAGCGGTTTTTAAGGCGTTTGAATTCCTCAAGTTGTTGGTCGTCCTTGCTCTCGATCCAACAAGCTTTATAGGCGGGGAATGGTTCGTAGGTGCATTTTGCCCCGTATTCATGTTCTAGACGATACTGAATAACTTCGTATTGCAGCGCCCCAACGGTACCAATAATTTTCCGCCCGTTGCTTTCAAGTGTAAAGAGCTGTGCCACACCTTCATCCATCAATTGATCGATGCCTTTAAATAACTGTTTGGTTTTCATTGGATCGGCGTTGTTGATGAAGCGGAAATGCTCCGGAGAAAAGGATGGAATCCCTTTGAAATTGAGTTTTTCTCCCTCTGTTAAGGTGTCGCCAATCCTGAAGTTGCCACTGTCCGGTAATCCAATGATGTCGCCCGGGAAAGCGTCTTCTACCAATGACTTTTTTGAGGCCATAAAGGTGGTGGGACTGCTAAATTTTAAATTTTTCCCCATGCGTACATGCATGTAATTGGTGTTGCGCTGGAATTTACCGGATACCACTTTAACAAACGCAATACGGTTCCGGTGATTGGGATCCATATTGGCGTGAATCTTAAATACAAAACCAGAAAACTTGTCTTCCTCGGGTTGTACCAAACGCTCTTCTGCTTTTTTGGGTTGAGGATGTGGCGCTATCTCCGCAAAACAATCCAAAAGTTCTTTCACTCCAAAGTTATTTAATGCCGAACCAAAAAATACCGGACACACTTTTCCCGAAAGGTAGTCTGCTCTATTAAAAGTTGGATACACCTCTTGTATGAGCTCTATTTCTTCTCGCAATTGTTTTGCGGCTTTCTCGCCGATGTGTTGCGATAAACTGTCATCATCTAAATTGATGTTGATCGAGTCTGTTACTTTTTGCTTGCTGACCTCCTTATATAATAGTAAATTGTTTTCCCATTTGTTGTAAACGCCCTGAAAGTCGATGCCCATTCCTACAGGCCAACTCAACGGACTTAACGTTAAATTTAGTTTGCTCTCTAATTCGTCTATCAAGTCAAAAGCGTCTTTTCCCTCGCGGTCCAATTTGTTTATGAAAACAATGATTGGGGTATCTCGCATGCGGCAAACTTGTACGAGCTTTTCGGTCTGGGCTTCTACCCCCTTGGCTACGTCAACTACTACAATGACACTGTCCACTGCGGTTAAAGTGCGGTAGGTGTCTTCTGCAAAATCTTGGTGACCAGGAGTGTCTAGGATGTTGATGTTTTTGCCCTTATATTCAAAACCCATCACAGAAGTAGCAACAGAAATACCCCGTTGCTTCTCTATTTCCATGAAGTCAGATGTCGCTGTCTTTTTTATTTTATTGGATTTAACGGCGCCTGCTTCTTGAATGGCGCCTCCAAAAAGCAATAATTTTTCGGTAAGTGTTGTTTTTCCAGCGTCAGGGTGTGATATAATGCCGAAAGTGCGGCGCTTTTTGAGCTCTTTTACTAATGTCATGGGTATAATTAATCTACGTAAAACAGGGCAAAGGTACGTGGTATAAAAATTTAAATGAACCCTTATTTGATTTTCTTGTTTTGTCTAATATTGCACCGTGTAATATTCAACAAAAAGCAACAGGCTTTTCAGACAATTATGATGACAACCAAGTATTCCATTAAGGACTTAGAACATTTGACAGGCATAAAAGCCCACACGCTGCGCATTTGGGAGCAACGTTACAATATTATTGAGCCCAAACGCACGAGTACAAATATTCGATACTACGAAGATGAAGACTTGAAACTACTGCTTAATGTGGCAGTATTGGTGAAATCTGGATTGAAAATTTCTAAGGTGGCCTCGATGTCGCATGACGACATCCGTCAGCGCGTAATGGATGAGGCGCAGTACCACGGTGATTTTGAGAGCCAAGTAAATGCCTTGAAAATTGCCATGCTGGAGTTTGATGAGCGGTTATTTGACAAAGTATTGACATCTAGCATGTTGAAAATAGGCACGGAAGAAACTTTCTCTGGAATTGTAGCCGCTTTTATTCATCAAGTTGGTATCCTGTGGCAGACAAATGCCATCAGCATCACCCACGAACACTTCATTACCAATCTCATTAAGCAAAAGCTTTATGTGGCTATCGATCAAGTGTTGGTGCCAGAAGCAGCAAATCCCAAAACCTTCTTATTGTACCTGCCCGAAGGAGAATTACATGAAATGGGTTTACTGTACATTCATTTTAAAATTAAAAAGAAAGGACACCGATCGTTCTTTATGGGCCAATCCTTGCCTTTAGAAAGTCTTATCGAAATGACAGATGTCATCAAATTTGACGGTGTTGTTTCAATTTACACTACCAACCCGAGTTTTAATGAAATGGAGGAATACTTCTCCAAGCTCGAAGCAAACCTGAAGAAAAAAAATATCGACTTCTTTGTTACAGGCTATCAATTAAACGAATTGTGCCCCGATAAACCCATTCCGGCTTGCATTCATGTATTCAAAACAATGCATGAACTCATTGAAGAACTCCCACTTGAACTTGTTTAAGTATTTAACCATTTTTGCTCAAAATGATTAAACAACGAATTTTCGATATTGGACAATTCGATACACGTCCAAGATTGTTGTAGTATTCCAATAAATGAGACTAAAAAAACTGACTTAGGTCAGTTTTTTGCTTTTTTGAGGTGCTTTTTGCTGCTGTTTTTGTGTGCTCAAATGTTAAATTATTGTGAAAATAAAATTGTTTTGGTGTTTTTTATCCTGTTAACATCTGATTTTCAGTGGCTTTAAATTTGTTTGTTTTGTTTAACTTATTCTCATTGAAAATTAAACAAAAAAGTTGGTGGGTGTGAATTTTTGTTTTACTTTTGACCTGTTTAAGTTTAACAAAACACAAACGCTAAAAACAACAGCTATGTCAACACAGGAATTCGGTAACATGATTACATCTCACTCCAGTTTTCTAAGGCAACTCGCCATGAAGCTTACTCGTGACATGGAAGAATCTGAGGATTTGATTCAAGATACCTTTTTTAAGGCAATCAAGAATAAAGACAAGTATCAGGACGGGACAAATATTAAGGGCTGGTTGTACACCATCATGCGCAACACGTTTATCAATAACTACCGTCGCAAGAAAAATCAAAACACATTTGTTGATGAAACCGAAAACAACTTTTTCATCAATAGCAGAGAGGCTGATAAAGATTCCGCCACCGATAGTACCGTTGATCAAGAGTACTTGATGCGCCAAATTAATAGCATCGAAAAGACCTATGTAGACACCTTTATGATGCACTACAATGGTTACAAGTATGAAGAAATTGCGGAAATTTTAGATATTCCCTTGGGAACGGTAAAAAGTCGTATTTTTCTAGCCCGAAAAAAGATGATGGCTAAGTTAGCCGATTATCGTTACTAAAACACCTCTTACCCACAACACTCATGACAAACCAACCCCACGCTGTAGTAATCGGAGCCGGATTTGCCGGTTTATCTGCCGCCACTTCATTAGCCCACAAAGGCTATAAAGTAACACTGCTCGACAAAAACGATCTCCCCGGAGGACGAGCTCGAAAGTTCTCAGAAAAAGGATTTACCTTTGA
>JAIULY010000119.1 GCA_022565875.1 Schleiferiaceae bacterium
AATCAATCTCTTCCTAAAAATCCCTTTCTGCCAAACGCTGACTTTTCACTAGTGCTAAATGAATGAATAGCGCCAATCAACAGTACACGTCGCGCTAAACTCTACAACTGTAATAATGCGAAACGATAGCAACACACAAGTAACACAAATTAAAAGCAATCCTTGAAACAAAAAACACCGTTACTAAAAGTTGCTAGTAACAGACATACTCAAACCGTTGCTAGGGGGAACCACCCGGCAAATACCACCTACACAAAAGATACCTTGTTGTTGTCTGCCATAGTTGAATTGAAACCGAGTTGTTCCAGCATTAAATCCTACGGAGGCTAATGGATAGTTTAACCGTTCGCTCTCGTTGGGGTGACCGTAGTTGTAAATATTCTGGACAGCAAAAAACCATTTTGGCGCAACACTATACTCTAACAACAACATGGCCATGTCACCTCGATATTGTTTAGAAAACAACCCCTGTAATTCCATACGCAAGCTGTGCTTTGGCTTAATGCGGTACTGCAATTCTATGATTCCAGCATTGATGTATACCATCTCAGAGTTTGCTCCCCTCAAAATATCGGCGTCTACAATACCTTGTTCCAAAATACCCCTGTTGTATTCCATATTCAAATACGTCAGTGTTACTTTCCAGTCTTTGTTTATCTTACGTTTGATTTCGATATTAAAGTCTTGAAAATATTTTACTTCACCCCTACGAAAAAAACGAGTGCGGTAACCGTCTGTACCGGGAGCTGTGAGACTGGCAAAGGGGTCGTCTTCGGGGATAAAGGGCGGTGTAAGCGAATCTCCACCAAAGGGAATACCACGCTTGAATATACTGTAGGCGTCGGAGAAATTTACCGAAATGATGGTGCCGTAGCGCCCGCCCCAATACGTTTTCTTGGGGATTTGAAAAGTCACTTCCCCTTGCACGCCCATTTCTCCGTTTAATTGCACAGCATATGGATAAAGAGACGGTAGCGCATAGGTATGAAACTTAGTTGTTGGCGGCAGATAATTGATCATCAAATCAAATTGACTCGCATTGCGATCGGAGCGAAAGCTCATATTATCTATCCGCTTAGCCGCCAAAATGATACCGAGTCCTTTTTGGGTATAGGTAAGTGTGGAAAGTACGCCATTACCAGGGCGGTAAATACGGCCATTATCGGCAGAGGGATCATTGGCTTTGTAAACGACCTCTGTATTAAAACCAAAACCACCGCGATTGAGTTGTATGCGCGCAGATCCAGCGCCTACATTTTCGGGAAGCACCAGAACTGGATCGTTATCGCGTTGGTATTTACTTACAAAACTACCGCCAATCAAAATATTAGTTTTAGAATTGTTGAGACTGGCAAACAAGTCGTTTAAACGAAAGTCAGCATTCAAACCTCTTACAATCCCTGGCCCGAGCGTAAAGTAAAACCGTTGCCGCCCAATGACTCCGGTAATATCCATCCCTTTAATAGGTGAGTACTTCAAGCGTACGCCGTCCATCGCATTGTCCAATCCCAAACCACGTTCTTCGAACGAACGGAAAATCATACCTGAACCGAACTGTTCGTAAAAATTACCAACAGTGATGTCTAACCCATCTTTAACAAATTGCGCATAGCGAAAGGTAATCCCCTCGCCACGAAACCCCTCGGGGAAACCCAAAATAACATTCTGGTAGTTTTCGTAGCGTACCCCAGTTCGGAAGTTCCCTTGGCTATAAACAAAATTGGCAAAGCCATTACCTAAAAAACGTTCGTTGGGAAAAAACTCACCCGTTGGATCGATGGCCTCGTCACGATTGTACAACTGACCATCAAATTGAAAATTACCGTGCAAAGTCCCGCTGTTTCCGATGGCTCCACCATTATCTTGAGCGACTAATAACTGAGAAAACAAGGCATAAAATACCAGCGCATATACGTATTTCATGATACGGTTTTACGAGTGAGAAAATAAATGCTTATTATTTAATGCGCGTCTTGAATCGATTCTCCTGCACTTAGTTTTTGCACCAACTTATACAGTTCAGCCTCATCACCTTCTGCATAACCATTGTGTTGCCATACGATGTTTAAATTGCCATCGATTAAAAAAGTATGTGGGATATTGTTCACATTTAGCAATCTTCGGAAGTCACTGTTTTCATCTAAGTACACTTCATATTCCCAACCCTGCCCATTAATAAATGGTGCTACCTTCATGGCATTACGCGCATCGTCAATGGATACAGCTATGATCTTCACACCCGTTTCATCTTGCCAATCTTCGTATTCTTCCATGATATTGCTTAGCTCGCGTATGCAAGGCTTGCACCATGTGGCCCAAAAACTTAAAATAATAGGATTGCCATCATTAGCAAATTGCTTTGTACTTACCATTTCGCCTAACAACGTTTTCACCAATGCCTCAGGGATTTCTGACCCCTTGTCGGTTTGTCCAAGGCTTGTTGACGTGAATGCAATTAGTGCAAGCGCTAAATAAATGTACTTTCTCATGAATAAATTGTTTAATTCTTGTTGTTGATCGTCTGTTTACGGTATACTTTTTTGCAAGTCCAGCCTGCAAGTGTCTCAAATTAAAACCTTGTTACACTAATCTAGCACCGCATTTAACATAGCACGAAAGTGGGCGCAAGTTAAAATTTTGATTTTGATAGTCAAGGCTTTTTTTTCTAGTTTTGATTTAGTTCAAATTCGTAATTTGTTAAAATACGTTATTGTTTGGCTATTAATTAAGTTAGGGTGTTTGGCTTATCAGAATTTTGATTACTTTTGTGGCAATCACATAAACAAAAAACATATCACCAAAATTTGTAGACATGAAGAAAATACTACTTTCTCTTTTATCGATACTCGTTGCTTTCACTAGTCAAGCCCAGAGCTTAATTATTCACCAAGCTGATTCCAGTGTTACTGGCAGTGCTTATTGGACAGATGATTTAGTATCTTACGTTCAAATCAAAAATGTTTCTAATACACCATTAGATGTGAAAGTGAAACGAATCGATGGAAATTTCAATGACTTAACGGCATCTAATGCTATTTGTTGGACATTGTGTTATGCAACGAGTGTTTCGGTTTCTCCAGACCACATTACTATACAGCCCAATGAAGTAAATACGAACTTCAGTGGCCATGTATACCCTCCAATGGACGGTGTCGCTAACAGTGGGCCTATCACCTACGTTTTCTTCGACATGAACAATCCGAACGATAGCGTTGCCATCACAATCAATTATAATGTTACACAAACATTCTCTGCGGAAAGCATCAGTGAAGCAAAAATTGCTCGTGTATTCCCAAATCCAGCTAGTGAATTTGTATATGTTGACCTTGAGTCAGTTCATGCAAATAGTCAAAAAGTAATTACCATTACTAACATGGTAGGAGCTGAGGTTCGTCGTATTCAAGTTGGACAAACAGAACGCGCAAAAATCAATGTTTCTTCACTTGACAATGGGGTTTACTTCGTTACACTAAAGGTAAACGATAAAGCCGTTACTACACGCAGAGTAGTTGTAGCGCACTAAAACCGATTTAAAAAAAAAGTCCGTTACGTTGTAACGGCCTTTTTTTTTGCTCTATTCTTTTGCTTATCGAATGCGTCGAGCACACATCAAACCGTCACGAATGGGCAGCAATAGGTTTTCCACTCGAGGGTCCTGTTGAATGGTCTTATTGAAGTGGTCGAGTGCCGATGTTTCTTCATCCTGTTGATCGTCCAAAACCTTTCCAGACCAAAGTACATTGTCCGCAATGATAAGCCCGCCAATCGCAACGCGATCAATTACAAGATTGTAATAGTTCAGATAATTCTCTTTGTCTGCATCAATGAAAACCATATCCCAGGTTTCCTCCAACTTAGGGATAATCTCCATCGCGTTTCCAATGTGCATAGTAATGCAATTACTTAGCCCCGCAAGTTCAAAATATCTGTTAGCCATGTCTTCTAGCTCTTCATTTACATCAATCGTGTGCAAATGACCTCCAGCTTTTAGCCCCTCTGCCAAGCAAATTCCAGAATATCCTGTGTAAGTACCGATTTCTAAAATGCGGTTTGGCTGGTGTAACTTGGAGAGCATGCTGAGTACACGACCCTGAATATGTCCACTAAGCATTCTGGGAATCAAAACTTTTGCGTGCGTTTCACGGTTCAATTTCGCCAAAACCTCCGATTCTTGATCAGAGTGCTCAGCCGCATAGTTTTCTATTTTCGGATCAATAAATTCCATAATTACTGTTTTGTGTTTGTTGTTTTAAGGGCTGCTTTTTGAATACTCTCCACAAAGGTAGCCACTTCTTGTGCTCCTGAAAGCGCTAGTGCATTATCAAAAATAAAAAAGGGAACTCCACGAATACCAATCTCTTGAGCCATGCGAAGATCTTCTGTCACCTTAGTGTCAAACCGCTCAGCATCTGCATGATTGCTCGCAAGAGATAAGCCTATTTTTTCCGCGATGCCGTGAAGTATTTCGCTATCGTCTATATTTGCCCCTTCTTCAAAATAGGCCTTCAACAAGGCATCTTTCATAGCACTCCCTTGGCCCTGTTCTTGCGCTAAGTGTATGTACTGGTGCGCTTTCCGAGAGTTGGCCACCACTGCTTTGTCAAACTGAAATGCTATGTTTACCGATTCCCCCATTGTCATAACGTTTTTCAGTAGTTGTTGTGTCTGTTGGGGAGTCCATCCTTTTTCTTGCGCTAGGTGTTCCGCAAGATTTTTTTCGGGTTGGGTTTTCAAATGAGGGTTGAGCAAGAAACTGTGCCATACTATAGTGACTTGATTCTTCAATTTTAATTGCTCTAAAGCCGCATACAAGCGCCGTTTACCAATATAGCAAAAGGGGCACATGATGTCTGACCAAATGTCAATACGCATAAAAAGTTAATTTTTTAATTTGAATAATCCTCTAGATCACGTCGGTCCTTTTTTGTTGGTCTGCCTAAACCTTTTCGTCTGGTAAAGTTTTTGGCTAAAAGCAAAAACTCTCGTTTCTCCAATTCTGCATCGGGCGTAATTTCTTTTACATATTCGGGAACCAACTTAGCACCCAATCGACCTTTTGGAATGTTTAGCACTTCAAAGTGTTGGGTATATCCGTGTCGCTTCACCTCGATTGTATCCCCTAATTTCACTTCCCGCGATGCCTTTACAGGTTGCTCGTCAATGGATACTTTGTCTAGTCGCAATTCGGCTGTGGCCAATGCTCGGGTTTTAAACAACCGTATACACCATAAAAATTTATCTACTCGCATGCTGCTTTACTTTTTGGAGTTATATACCATTACCAACCCTTTTTGATTCGCCCTTGAAAACCGTACAATATGGGATTACCTGAACGTCTTGCTATTGAAATTTGTTCAATAGCTACCGACGCCCCTGAGTTGTTCCAAAGTCTTGTTTTAAGAGACGGATAACGATTGTGAATAGGGATATCGCTCAATTTTAAGGTATGCACAGCTCTAAAAGTGCTATCCGCTTTGATAAAGTGGGCAATACTCGTACTTCCCCAAAAAGACACACCTTCTTCTAGGGTACTTACAAGCAAGAAATCAGAAGCGTCACCTTCAAGATACTTTCCTGTCACAATCATATCAATAAAGTCATTGGGGTGTTTTGCCGCCAATTTAACGGGAAGTTGAAACTCCAAGGCATGCTCCATTTGACTTGTTATCAAATAAGTACCAGTGTCTGATAATGCGCTCGTTTCGATGTAATCCCAAAGCGGTAAAGCACCCGTTTCAAATGCTGTGGTGGCAATAGTTTCTTCAATTTTATTTTCGCCTTTACCAAACAAGTAAGAAGATGCATTGAAGTAGTGCTTTGTTTCTACAATGGTTGGAAAATATCCTTGAATCAAAGGAACAATGTGCGGAGGCAAGGTGGAAAATGCACCCAAGAAAAAATAATCATGTTGTTCACTATATACATTTAATGCGTCAAGCATTTCTGTAGTATTCAATGAATCAGTCCATTCAAAAGGAAATCTTTCTATCCCTTTTTCAAAAAAGTCTTCAATAATATGCGGTTGTGAATGCAGCCAGGTAGGGATATCAGCGACCAACTGATTGCGGTCGTTGAGCAGTTCTTCATAAGGGGATGCATAAAAAATGCGATAATGCTGCCGGTTTTCTACAAGAGTGGGCAAGAACGTGGCTAGAAGAATCACAACACCAAAAAAATTGCGCCATCCTTTCTGATTGGGCACAAACGAAAAGAGCAACAACAACAAACCCATAAACCCGAAAATAATGACCGAATATTGGAGCACGGCATTCACATAAACAGAGTATAAATAGCCGATTGAGAAAGGCAATACAAACCAACTTCCTACCAATAGTTTTCGCTTCCATCCAAATAAAACTATTCCAGACTTTTTGGTGAAAAACAGAAAAATCACAACAACCCCCAAGAGTGGCGCGGTTGAGTAATGAAAGACGTAATGCACAAAATCCAAAATAAATCGAGCTTCGGGTTTTGCTAACCAACTTTCTACACCTCCTAAGCCAAGTTGGTGCATAAAAATGGGCAGATTTGGCAAGTAAAGAATAGCAATGCCTACACCTATGAGTAAGTAGCTCTGGACAAAGCGTCTTGGAATAAAAAAGAGTGAGCTTAAGCCAATAACAAAAGCCGTCAATAAGCTAAAATGGTGATTGTATGCCGCTAACACACCCGATATCAGCAAAAAAAAGCCCCAACGCTTTGGGAGTTTATCGGATGTTGAAAATGCGAGTTCACTAATACTAAGCGCAAACAAAAGACAAAAAAAGAACCCACTGATGTACGGGCGAGCTATTTGACTATAGAATATGGTGTATTGTGAGAAGCTAACCACTGCTGCTGAAAGAAGGCCTACAGATTCGTTGAACCACAATTTCCCAATGCGAAAAGTTAAGTAAATACTACCAATACCCATTATGGTAAATGGTAATTTTAGTAGCCAAGTGGTTTCACCTACCATTCTAGTGAGCAACCACAAAAAAACCTGTATCCCAGGCGGATGCGTATCTGAAGCCTTTACTCCCAAGGCGATGACCTCACTTAAGGTTTCAAAACGCGTACGGAGCAGTGCGCTGAATTCGTCGTGGGTAAAGGGAATTTCAAAATAATTGTAAAACCGTAATATAGCGCCAACAAAAACAATAAAATACAATGTAAAGGTGTTGCAGCGCGACATGGGCAGAAAAGAAACTAAAGTTGTAAGGTATCTGGACCAGAAACTTTTCGGATGTGGCAGCCATCGGATGTTAATTCATACAGCTGACTTACTTTAATTTGAGAGTTTTTAAACCCGACAAAAAGAAAACTTTCTATTTTGCCTTCAAGCGATTGTGTAAGGTTATCATCGGCTACTGCGAAACTAAAAGGAGGTAGATTCCATTCCGAATAATTTAACGTGTCACTTGTAGCAGTTCGTACAGTAATTGCTGCATCAAGAGAATCGCCTACTATTGTTACAGAAACGATTCGAAATTCTTCTGTACATATGCGTTCATCATCAGAACAACTAAACACCGCTGTGAAAATACAGGCAGCCACAAAGCGAGAAAAATGTAAGCTTCTCATAATAAAGATTGAGCAGGAATGATTCTTAAAAAAAACAATTTACAAAAGAGATTCAAAGGTAAAGTATTCCCATGAATTAGCTCGGGTAAAAGTTTGGTCATTCATTCTAAAAAGTCATTCAGTTAAAAAACCGGCCCAAGCTTCTTTATTCACCAGCTGTAACCGCATTACGTACCTAAAATGAATGTAAACTTTCCATGGGTAGGTGTGCGTAAATTGGCTAATATTAAAAATTTGGCAAGCGCTTTTCTTAACCTTAAATATTGATTTTCAAATACCTGAAATTTAATATCTGTATAATTCAAGTTCAGTAAATGACATTGAGTGTTTTCCGAATAGGATGACTACAATCATGATTAAAACGGAGAAAGTATAGGGCTAGGTTTAACTAATTGTTCTAATTTGGGATTCAAAAACATCAAAACAAGATAATCTTTGGCAGAAAGGGACTTTTCGTATCAGATAAAACATTCCATTAGCAAAGGAAAATCAATATTTAACCAAGATAAATAGCTGGTCAACGACCAAAAAAACGTTTTTTTACACCAAAAGCAGCGTATCGAAAGTAGATGTATCTCTAGAAAAAAGTTATGTGAGCAAAAAGAGGGGTGCTTTGCGTAAAAAGTAATTGTTTTAAGAAGAAAATAATAAACTCCAAACACGGTATTGCAGAAACTTACAGAAATTTGAAAAATGGTAGCTAAATGATTGCAAGCTGAAAAGGGAATGGTTAAACCCTTTAATAGGAAAAATTATTATATGCTTATTTCCAAATAGACTACATTGAAAAGCTCAAAAAAAAAAGGGGCTAACACAACTATGACCAGGGGAATCACACTTGCTTTCATGTGATACATGTAGGCTTTTCGAATTATACGCTTATCTCCAAATTTCTTACATTTTGGAGATAAGCGCATAATAAAAATTTTGACAAGTCTCTAATAATCAATACATGAAACACCCCAGCCTACTCACCTCATAAATACACTCTCCAACTGCCATTCTTTTATTTATAGAGATATCTGTGAGCCCCCTCCGAAAAGTCCCTTTCTGCCAAAGGCTGACTTGTCGGGAGATTTTTGAATCCTCACTAACAATTAGTTAGCCCCGGTCCAAAAATCCCCTCCGCGTCGATTTTGATTGAAATCATCCTTTTCGGAGCAGACCCATCGGTACATAACCCATAAATCCTCAATTCTTACAATTATGGAGACATCCGTATAAAAATTTCACCTCGCCTATCCATCAAAAAATCAGCTACCAAAAGAATAATCCCTAGCAACCAAATTGAATTTACAGATTAAACCCCAATAGCACCTTTTTTATAAAAACCTGACTTTCACCAATAATTTCAGAAATCACAATCATTCCCCAACCCCCACTCACAACACCGTCACATGCCCAAACCGCTCGTGGAATTTTCCGCGACTGTCGCGGTAGGTGAGGCGGTAGGTGTGTACGCCTCGTGTGATGTTGCCGCGATGGACACCAT
>JAIULY010000120.1 GCA_022565875.1 Schleiferiaceae bacterium
ACCCAAGACGGTGAATTGGAAGTGCCACCTGTAATCACAAGTGATACCATGACTATGGATGCCGTACAAGGAATCATGTTCTTCGGATTTAGCAACTTCAAATTGTTGCCCCGAAACAACGATGACTTCATCGGATTGAACGTGCCATTAGATAGCACCAACTTGCCACAGTCTACAGTTAGCGTTTTGGAAGTTAATCCATTAGAAGGTATTCGCATCTATCCAAATCCTGCACGTGATTTTGTTTATGTAGATGTAGCGGGTACAGATTTCTACAGCGTAGAGCTTGTGGATATGGCCGGCGCAGTAGTTGCTAAACGCACGCAAATGCAAGGTAAAGAAACACTAGACCTCAGTGGATTCAAAGGAGGTATGTATATTTTGAGAGTTTACTCTCAAGACGGAAAATACAACCAAATCAACAGAGTAAGTATCACTAGATAATTTTTTTCAGGAGCGCGCAAAAGATTTTGCGCGCTCTTTTTTTCACCAATTACCAAAACCATAATTAGTACCAATATCAACAACAACCCAAACCCAAACCAAAAACATTGAAGATGCTTAAAAAATTACTAAACAGATGAGAGGAGCATGGATAGGGTTAGCAGGAATACTTCTCCTGTTTTTCGGCTGTACGCGTGAGGGCGATTTTGCCAACCAGCCCCCAAAAACCAAATTGGCCATTGAGAGCATTAATCTCACTGGCGACGACCGATTGAATAGCGTGGTCCGTTTGAGCTGGTACGGTACGGATATCGATGGCTGGATTATTGGCTACGAATTGTCTATAAACAACGGCCCTTGGACGTTTACTAAGCAGCAAGACAGTACTTTTCGATTTGATATTCCAGCGGGAATAGATACTACGGATATAGAATTTCGCGTGAGAGCAATGGACAACGATAGTGCCGTTGACCCACAACCTGCTTTTCTTCGCATCCCATTAAAAAACAGTCCACCTGTTGCCATTTTCGACCAAGGTGTTTTTCCTCAGGATACCGTTCGCGCTGTGGCTACCTACCGTTGGCGCGCCACTGACCCTGATGGCGACGAAACCATTACACAAGCCTTCGTGAAGTTTAACGATGGCAACTGGTTCGAAATAGCTCGCAATCGGGCGCTATTATCTTTTGTAATTCCCAAAAATGCGCCCAATGGCCTAGGGTCTGCCACGCTCTATTACGACAATGAAGACCAGCCTCAAGCGCAAACGATTGATGGAGTGGTTATTGGAGGTTTAAACCAAATTTACCTCAAAGTGGTAGATATCGCTGGCGCCGAAAGTGAAGTGGATAGTTCCAATACGTTCTTTTTCAGACCTGTGCGTAACGATTTTTTGGTTATCGCTGGGCAACCACTCTCGGTGACCAACGCCTACAGAAGCATTCTGGATGATATCAATATCGAGTATGATTTTATTGATTTCGGTGTAAATGGCGGTATCAATCAGCCAAAGTTTTGGAATCCCACATTCCGGTTGTTGTCTACTTTGTATGACAAGATGTTTGTGTATTCCGATCCTACGCCTTTTCAAAATGCCACAACAGGTGAAAGTGGTCCTTTGCTCAATTTCATAACACCCGCCATACAACGCTACATCAATATTGGTGGACGCATTCTTGTTTCTACCTCCTTTTCGAACAACCAAGATGTTTCACCGATAGCAGGGACATTTCCTATAGAAAATCGAGTGGTTTCTCCAGGATTGGTGCGCTTATCTAACGATTCCTCCATGTATCCTGTGGTGGCAGGTGCTTACCCTGAATTGGAGCCCACCAATATTTTAATTGGCATCGATCCCATAATCAAAGCAGCGGATGCCGAGGATTTTTACCGCGGACGCATCACGCGTTTGCAAGGCTGGCAGGGCGATGATTTGATAGGCGTGCGCCGCAGACAAGGCGGTGCCGTTCGTCAAGTGTTTTTCTCTGTAGAATTGCATCAGTTTAATAAAGACCCCCAAGCATTACGCGATTTGTTCACACAAATTTTGATCAATGACTTCAATTAAAAAGGCCCTGGCCTGTGCGGTGTTATTTGCCGTTTCAGCACTTTCAGTAGTTGCGCAAAATACAGGAACATTGCGTGGCGTGGTTACCGACCAAGAAACAGGCGAAGAACTTATTGGCGCAACCGTGTCATTGGTTGGTACCTATAAAGGTACGGTTACGGATATTGACGGTTCGTATGTATTGCCCGAAATTAAACCGGGTGATTATTCGGTGAAGGTGCAATTTATCGGCTACGGCACCAAACTCTTTACAGGCATTGCTATAAAAGCTGGTGAGAACACGGTGCTCAATATCAAGCTTTCGCCTAATGTAGAATCGCTACAAGAAGTAACAGTTGTAGGTCAGAAACAGAATATAGATCTGGAATTAGCATCCTCGGAAATCACCTTTCGGCAGGAGGAAATTGCAGAAATGAACGTTCGCGATGTAACAGAGTTGGTAGGGATGCAAGCTGGTGTAGTGCGCACACAGGACGGTCTGCAAATTCGTGGTGCCCGTGTTTACGAGACGGAGTATTTGGTGGACGGTATTAGTGCACAAGATCCCTTGGCGGGAACGGGCTTTGGGGTAAATGTCAACAGTAGCGCCATTCAATCGCTAAATTTGGTAACGGGTGGTGCTGGCGCCGAGTTTGGTGGTGGCTCTTCGGGGGTTATTAGTACACAAATTCGTGAAGGAGGCGACCACTTTGAGATTTCTGGTCGTTGGCAACGCGATTACATTTCAAATCCTGACTGGAATTCGTCTTTTAATACCGATTTAGCAGAATTGACCATGGGCTTTCCCATTGGCAAAAAGAAAAAGCTAAAAGTATTTAATAGTGCAACTATGTTGCTAACAGATCATTACTTTGGAGCAACAGCCGATCAGCTGGTGAGTAGTATTCTACCCAACTCAAACGACTTGTGGGCGCACCGTTACGACAACCAATACACCCACACATTTAAATTGTCGTACCAGTTTAAACCAGGCACCAAAATCACGTTGACCAATCAACACTCGCTCACCGTTAATCAGAATACTCGCGCACTACAAATCATTGGTTTTGATGCTATTTTGCAGCCGGGATTTCAATATGCCCGCAGCAACAACCTCGATAATGCCACCACCTACACCCACCATTCCAATCTTACGGTAATTAATGCGTCGCATTTGATCAATAAGAATTGGGGTATTCAAGGTTCGTTTGGGCGTTTGTTCACGGCGCTGCGCGCTGATGCCAACGGGCGTCCTTTCCGCACCGCAACGGTGGATCAAATTTTTGATGAGTCCAATATTATCTCAGATCCTATCGGGGTTTTCAATCCAGGAGACCCTAGTGGTACATACTTTGTGCTTCCCGGTGATGGATTGGTCAACAACGGTGGTATTACCCCAGTTTGGCACGATCACCACGCAGAAGAATATACCATTAAGGGGAAAGTCAACTATTTTCCAGACAACAAAACTCATGAAATGTCTTTCGGTTTTGAACATTTGTTTACCGAATACCAATGGGTAGATGTTGCACGGCCTTGGGTGGGGGCTCCTATTAAAATTGATGAGGACAACTTCACGCCATCGGTTAGTATTGGTTCCTCATCAGATGTGTGGTTTGTGCGCCCCCAACGTGGCGGTTTGTTTTTCCAAGATAAAATCACGTACAAAGGCATTATCGCTACCTTAGGGATGCGGATGAATTATTGGGCTCCCGGTCGTTTTGCCGACGAAGCAGTGGCTGACCCCAATTCGCCCGTATTGGGACAAATCCGAGAGGATTATAACGACAAAACAGTTGGTTTTGCCGGTCTTCGCTGGAAAGCCCGTTTGTTGCCACGTATCAATGTATCCTTCCCTGTTACCGAAAACAATGTGTTGTATTTCAACTACGGACACAGTATGCGGATGCCACACCCGAGGTTTATGTACGCAGGTTTAGACCCTGTGTTTGAAAACCGGTTCTTCCTTTCTTCTTTGGGGAATCCCGATTTGGACCCCGAGGTAAACGTTTCGTATGAAGTAGGGGTGAAGAGTATGGTAACCAAAGATTTGGCGATGACCTTCACAGCTTACAACAACAATCGTTTCGATTATATCGTAGCCCGACGGGTTATAACCAATGACAGAACTGGAAGGCCTGTCTCTAAAACCATGTACATCAATCAAGATTACGCACAGATTTTTGGGGTAGAGGTAGGCGCACAGTATCGTTTGGGCAAATTGTTGACGACCTTTAGTAATGTCTCGTATCAAGTGGCGCGCGGAAAATCCAATAGCGCCAGAGAGAGTGCCCTACAAATTGAGCAAACAGGAGAGATTCAACTGGCCCGCGTACAATATCTCGCTTGGGATCGCCCATGGACCATCAATTCAGGTTTGATCTTCGCAGCGGATTCAACTATAAAAATTAAAGGCTTTCCAGTTGATGGTATGAAGTCTTTTTTAAGACTGATAAGGCTAAAAAGTTTAGCAAGCAGAATGAATTCAATCCCACTGAATGGCTTGCGCGCGTTTATGAGTTTCAATTACACCAGTGGCTTCCGCTACACGCCGCAGCGACAAGTGAGTGTAAACGATTTGGGGCGTCCTGAATTTGAGGTGTTGAACGATCAAATCAACGCATTGAATGCAGCGCCATGGATCAATTTTGACCTAAAAGTCAGCTACGACTTCTTGATTAACAAAAAGAAACGCACCGGAATGACTTTCAGTGTCGAGGCGAGAAACTTGTTTAGTAACCTCAATGCGCAGATAATCAATCCGATTACCGGTAGGGGTTATGAGTTTGGCGATGATGTCCCCAACACATGGCGCGATCCTCGTCCAGAGTTCAATGGCCCACAAGAGCGCGGCTTAGACCCCAGAGATCCTGCCCGCTACTTGCCGCCACGTCAGATTTTGTTTGGTGTAGACTTTAAGTTTTAATGCGCATAGACATGAAAAAAATAGTAATCGTTTTATTGGGCGCCATCGCCATGCAAGCACAAGCGCAGCTGTTACCCGTTTTTGGTGGTGAGCGTGCTGGCGTTGCGGCGCTCAGTTTTTTGAAGAATGACATGAGTCCCCGCTCGGTGGCGCTGGGTGGCGCTAGTGTGGCTCTCAATGCCGATGAATACAGCATTTGGACCAATCCGGCTGCCATTGCTGATTTAGAATCGTTTAATGCGGCCACCTCCAACTTTAGCTTGGGCGCCGGCATCAACCAAAGCTTTTTGTCTGTTGTGGCGCCTCGAAAGAACAAAATTTCTTCTTGGGGCTTTTCGCTTAATGTGCTCAACAGTGGCGCTATGAAAGAGCGCACTGAATTTCAACCTGAGGGCACAGGTAGGGAGGTTTTCGTTACCAATGGTGCTGCGGGATTGACCTATGCCCAGCAATTGTCCTCGATGTTTCGCCTTGGCGTAACGTTGAAATATATTTATGAAAATGTTGCGGAATTCTACAATCATACCATGACTGCTGATGTGAGTTTTCTGTATGAAACTGATTTTAAAGAGTTGAACTTTGCCGTAATGGTGCAAAATTTTGGGGGCAACTCTTCTTTAACAGGAGATTATTTGGCGACAGCCTTCAACCGTTCACCTCTTGAGTCCTTGGAACGCAGTGCCGTGCCCAATGTATTTAGTCTGGGTATGTCCATGGTGCCATGGAAAGATGAGCACCATGCCATTCGTACAGCCCTGCAACTCAATCACCCAACCGATAACGCCGAGAACATCCGTTTGGGTGTGGAATACAGCTATTTGAAGCTGTTGGATGTGCGGATGGGGTATAAAATCAATGTGATAGGCCAAAACTGGCCCACGTTTGGTTTTGGTGTGCGTTCGCGCATTGGGGGGCATCCCTTACACATCGACTACGCCACCAACCCAACCAATTTCATGGGTTTTCAGCATTTGATAGGAGTGCGATTTGCCATTAATAAAGACTTGTAAATCATGATGAAGCATTTTGGAATAGCCTTTTTATTACTCACCGTTGCGGCAGGCTGCGATGGGTATTGGGGCAAAAAAACGGACCTCGAATTTATTGACGTACCCGAGTTTATGCAACGCGAAATTGCCTATGTGCCCATTCAGCCTGTGATTAGTGATTTTATGAAGCCTGTAGATATTTGTATTGGTTTTGATGAGTTGATTTATGTTGTAGATGGCGGTGCGGAAGAAGTAGTGTCCATGGATGAAAGCGGAAAGATATTGGCGCGCTTTAGAGTGCCTGGCGTCCGTCATGTGGTACAAGACCGCCGTTTTAATCTACTGGCCATCGGTACATATGATACAGTAATTAATGGTGTTCAATATGATTTGTCTTGTATTTATCGTATCGATATGCAGCGCGGGAGTTTGTATGGATTACAGTATGCTGAAATCACTAATAAAATAATACATCCCTATTATTTTAAATCTGAATTTTCAGCCACTGATGCTCAAGTGCGTTTCAATGGTATCGGTGTTTTTGGTAGCATGAACCCAAACGATAATAATAGGTTTGTAGTGACACGAAGCGGCCCAAGTTCTAACAATGCAGGACGGGGACCTGATGATGCAGTTATTCGATTCAATAATAAAGACGAATATCAATCTCCAGTTTTTGTGAGTACCTCTAGTGGTTTGTTCAATAATTACTTTAGAAAACCTTACGGGGTTACCACATTCACACAGCCGCCACAGTTTTCTGCGAGTACCCGTTCCGACTTTTATGTCACCATGCTCGGAGACGATGCGGCACTGTCTGTGCAGTTGATTCAATTTAATGAAACCGATTTTGGTGCAGAGTTTCGCCCCAATATTTTTCCGGTTGGGGATACCTCAGAGGCCGAAGGGTACTTGAACCAGCCCAACCGTTTCAGAAGACCCATTGATGTGGCGATGACAGGGGACATTACGCAGTTTGTATTTGTAGTGGATTCAGAGGCGGATAGTGTGTATCAATTCACTTCGAATGGCATTGAAGGGGTTCCGCCATTGCCAGGGGCCAATACCACTAAGTATCAACTTGCTTCATTTGGTGGCACCGGGTCAGGGTTAACCCAATTTAGAGACCCCCGCGCCGCCGCCATGTTTCGTCGGATTTTGTATGTAGCTGACGCCGGCAACGGCCGCGTACTGCGCTTCCGTTTGACTAGTGATTTTGATTGATGTTGCTGTTGTCTTAACCCTATTTTCGATTAACTTTTTCAAGGTCTCGTCGGCACTAATTTCATTGAGTTTGGTTTCATAGGATTTTAATCTACTGGAAATACAATCCAAAATCAATCAGGAAATAAGCGGATATACCGGGATTTCCAAAAATGTAAGGCTTTAGTAGGTAAGTGTATTCCTGAAATTTATATACTGATGTTTCCAGAAATGTAAGGTTTTTGGAGATAAGCGCATGCCCGAAACTAATATACCGATATCACCAAAAATGTAAGGCGTTTGGAGATATCCGTATATATGAAACTTATGTACCGATGTTTCCAAAAATGTAAGGCTTTATAAGGTAAGCGTATGCCCGAAACTAATATACCGATATCACCAAAAATGTAAGGCTTTAGGAGGTAAGCGTATATAAAAATGTAAGAACTGTTGCTGAAACAAAAAAGCAAGCACTCCAAGTTTAAATAATTGAATTTAAGTAGATTAAATTATGCGGATATCACCAAAAATGTAAGGTGTTTGGAGATAAGCGTATATATGAAACTTATGTACCGATGCCTCCAAAAATGTAAGACTTTAGGGGGTAAGTGCATTCCTGAAATTTATATACCGATATCTCCAAAAATGTAAGGCGTTTGGAGATAAGCATATATAAAAATGTAAGAACTGCTGCCGAAACAAAAAAGCAAATATCCAAGCTTAAGTAGTTGAAATTAAGCAGATTAAATTATGCGGATATCATCAAAAATGTAAGGTATTTGGAGGTAAGCGTATATAAAAATACAAGAACTGCTGCCGAAACAATAAAGCAAATATGCATAGTTTAAATAATTGAAATTAAGCATATTAAATTATGTGGATATCTCCAAAAATGTAAGGTATTTGGAAATAAGCCTATAGATACAACTTATCTACTGATATTCCCAAAAATATAAGGCGTTTGAAAATAGATTATATGCCTAACGCTCTTTTCTTTATTATTCGCCTAAACACACCTTATCCAATGATTTTTTGTTTTTATCACACTTTATCCAACGACTTTTCGAGTGAGTATTACATTTTTAGGTATGGTCTTGCAATCGGTGGGTGGAATACATCTCTGGGTTTAGCCTGCCGTAACCTTTTAGAATGCTTTCCAACCTCAAAATTCTTTGGGAGGTGGTAAGGGCTAGGGAGGCTTACCAGTGTTTAAATGTTAAAAAAACATAATATTACAAATGAAACATAGAAACAGACTACTTTTACGCCGTACTCAACCCATTGAACCAATATGGCTACCCAAACCGTGGTGATCCCTACAAACACAATTCCTGAATACGAGGTCAATAGACCCTTTCATTCCCAAGAAATTTTCGGTGAAATTACCCGTTACCAATTGCAAGTTGCAGCAGCGCCTAAAGGTGTGCATACCTTGTTGCTGCACTTTGAAAATGGAGACCACAAAACACTGCGTTTTATCCACTAAATCAATAGCCTAAATGGTACAACATACTTCATATAAATGCATACTGCTTTTGGCAATGCTATGGTGGAGTGTATTAAGTCCGGTCAGGAGCCAAAATTTGGTTCCTGATCCTGACTTTTCTAGTTTAACCCAGATGCCAAAAGTTGATAGTTATCACATAGATACAATTTTGGAATATTGGTTTGCTCCAAATGGTTTTACTCCAAAATTAATTTCAAGTTTGAATATGCCGCTAGGTTACTTTGGAATAGTAAATTCACATCCTTTTTTTTATGGCTATGTTCTAATAAGCGCATGATATACCTCTTGTTTATATTCAAACCACGTCGTGTTTGATGTGAACATGATTCCTGATACAACTGCAAGCTTACGTGTATTGTGTTTAATCTTCTCCAAAACCA
>JAIULY010000121.1 GCA_022565875.1 Schleiferiaceae bacterium
AATGCCAAAACAGCTATTGCTGCCTACAATAATTTAGGCGAATCTTTAAAGTTACGGGCCGGCGATGATGTGTCGGTTAATCTCAGCGGGTTTTCCTTTGAACTAGAAGACCTGCGGAAAATTGTTAACTTTTTGGAAGACGCTAGCAATGACCCCGAAAATAATTGGAAGTGCCAGCGAGTGTTTTTTGGGCTTATTTACCACAAGGCTGGCATTGCTGGAGCTAGTCGAACGGGGTACGGTTTGGTGGCTGCTCCCATTGTAAACGCTGCGGCAGATACCTGTGGCTCTTATGACGAGAATAATGTTCCAACAGATAATTGGTTTGTACCTGACGAGGCTGAAATCTTTAATTATTGTGAACCTTGCCCTGCGGTGTGTCCTAAAATTCAAACTGAACCCGGCGGTGAACGGCAATATTTTCATGAAATCAACTCATAATTAGCGACCTATGACGGCTCGTTTTGTGGTCTACTTGGGTCTGTTACTTGTCATTAGTAGCGCCGGACTCTTTTGGGTGAGGCAACACAAAGTTGCTTCGCCCTTTTCTGTACTCGTAGCTTTCATTACCCTAGTGTTTCTGGGTGAAATCATTGCCAAGCTCATGGCGCTACAGTACCGTTACAACGCCCCAATTTACCACATCATTAGCTGGTGCCACGTGGGGACACTATGTCTATTGTACAGTAAACAGTTTAAAGGCTCTCGCAAAAAAATCATTCTTTCGCTTTCGCTGTTCACTCTTTTGTGCTGTATCATTATTTCTACTTTTTGGAATGGATTTACACGTTTTCCCATTACCAATTTGGCGTTATTATCCATTTTAGGTATTGGTTTCGCCCTTTTTCATTTCCTCCAAATGCTGCAACACCCAACTTCCACTCCGCTACTATCTGAACCCATGTTTTGGATCAACACCATACACTTAATCTTCTTTGGTGTTACCTTTTTCTCGTGGCCATTTTTATCCGGATATTTCGAAATGCCCAAATGGGATGTATACCTTTTATACTTCGCCAATATCTTATTGTATTCGGGCTACTTCAGAGCTATTTATCTCTCAAAAACACCAGCGAAATGACAGGCACTAACACCACATTTTTTTTGATTGTTGGCACACTCACCTTTAGTTTACTGATTGTGTTTATCGTATATTTTGTGTTGTTGTATCGGAAAATGCAGATGTCAATGTTGTTGGAGCAAGAGAAAATGCGCCAAGCATTGTTAAAGGCTGAGATTGAAGTAAGGGAACAAACCTTAATGCAGGTTTCTCAAGAATTACACGATAACCTTGGCCAACTGACCTCCCTCATTTCTATTAACTTAAAAATGCTTGATCTCAGCAATTGTGAGCGAGACAAAGCACGCATTTCGGAGATACAAGGATTGGTGTCGCAATTGACGCATGACATAAAAAATCTATCCTACAGTTTAAATGGGGAGCGTGTGAATCAATTTGGATGGTCACCTCTAATCGAACGAGAAGTTGAACGCATGAATCGGTCGGGCTTGGTTTCGATAAATTATTCGCTTACCCCTAGTCTTATCTCAAAAGTCTCAACGGATAAAGCTCTCACCCTTTTCAGAATTATACAAGAATTGTTCAACAACACATTAAGACACAGCAAAGCGACCATTTGCACCTTACATCTAGACGAAAAAAAACAACAATTACACTTACAATATACAGACAATGGCCAAGGATTCGACCCAAGACAAGTAAGCTCATCTAGCAATGGCCATTACAGTATTAAAAAACGTTGCCATGATATTTCGGCAACTATCACCATCGACAGCCAACCTGGAAATGGCATTTTGGTAGACATTTACATGCCTCTTACTAAACTTTAGACAATTAGATTACACATGCAAAGCCCAATAAACATAGTTATAGTTGATGACCACAGATTGTACCGCAAGGGATTAACTGAACTTATTCATATGCTCGATAAAAACTTTACTGTTATAGCCGCATTTGACCATGGACAACAGTTGATCGAAAACCTCCACAATCTAAATGATGAACCGCATTTAGTCGTTATGGATGTTGATATGCCCGTAATGAACGGCTTTCAAACGTTGCAAGTATTGCAAGCAAAAAACATTACAACCCCCGTGTTGATGGTGACAATGATTAATGATGAAAATGCATTGATAAAAGCTGTAAAACTTGGCGCGCGAGGTTTTTTGAGCAAAGAAATTGAACCTAAAGAACTCTCTGAAGCCATCTATGCCATTTTAACTATTGGGTATCATTTCACCGAAAGTTTAACAGGACGTCTCGTCAACCACATTCAAAACGAAAGTCAAGAAGGACAGCTCAATGCGCGAGAGATGGCATTTATTAAACTATGCTGCTCTGAGCTCACGTATCAAGAAATTGCGCATGAAATGCATTTGAGCCCAAAAACAATAGACGGCTATCGGGCTAAGCTATTCGAGCGATTTCAAATAAAATCGCGTGTTGGATTGGTCATGTTAGCCTTTAAAAAAGGCTGGGTAGAATCCGATTAGGTAAGCGCATAAACACAAATTTCACAAGCCCTACAATTGAGCCCTTTCCAAAAAGTTCCTTTCTGCCAAACGTTGACTTGCCAGTAGATTTTCTAAGCCTCATTATCAATTAGTTATTTCTGAAGCTGAAATTATTTCTGCCTCGACCACTATGGAAATCATCCTTTTGTAAGGTGACTCACAATTAAATTACAAAAATGCTTACTTTCGCTTGCTAACACACTCACATAAAAAACACAAGCATGAGAAAGACATTTATCACAACACTCTTAGCTACTGCATTGTCATTAAGCACATTTGCACAAACCACAGTATCACTTGGCATAGCCACAGGAGCAGGATCTACCAATGTATTGCTCTCTACAAGTACCACATCGAACCGGTATTCTCGAACCATGTCGTTGTATACTGCCGCAGAAATTATTGCCGCTGGGGGTACCGCAGGCAGTATTACCAGCTTAGCATGGGACAAGCAAGGCCCTGGAGAATACACGACCAATGATGCGTACATTAAAATTTAACTTGAAACACGCCACGAATAGCATTTGGTCAACAGCTCCTGTTCCTGTTTGGGACACCGAAGTTGTTGGCGCCACGGAAGTTTTCACCTCTAGCACGAATAGCATACCCACTGGCAATGGCTGGATAGGGGTGCCTTTTACCACCCCATTTGCATGGAATGGGACCGACAATATAGTGGTGATGGTTGAATGGGATCGCGCAAGCGCACCCACTGGTGCCATCAACTGGGGGCGCTCAACAGATGCCACAATGAATGCCACACGAGTAGGCAGCAATAGTTTGGCAGCATTGGTTATGCTTGTCAATGGCAACAGACCCCTTGTTCAACTTGTTTTTGGCACGCCAACTGACCCCGTAACGGATGTTATTGTTACTACACAAAACAGCGTACCTGCGGAAATCACTATTAATGGTGGTTCATTGCAACTTGACGCCAATGTATTGCCCACCAACACGAATCAAAATGTGACTTGGAGCGTAGTAAACGGTACCGGGATGGGTACCATAACGCAAACAGGATTACTCACAGCCCAAACCAATGGCACTGTTTGGGCCAAGGCGGTTTCTGTAGCAGATACGACCATAATGGACTCCTTACTAGTAACAATCTCCAATCAAATCATACCGGTAACGGGAGTCGTGGTTTCCACTTTGGGAAGTGTTCCCGCAGCCATTGATGTTCCAAACGGGACGCTCCAACTAGAGGCCGCTGTTTTACCGGCATCAGTCAATCAAAATGTCACGTGGAGTATCGTGCTAGGCACCGGAACCGCAAGCATCAGTGCCAATGGATTAGTAACCGCTTCCGCCGATGGCACCGTGTACGGTAAAGCAACATCTATAGCAGACCCATCAAAGAGCGACTCTATAGCCATTATAATAACTGATCAAACATTTAGTGTGGCTCATCAAGACGACAATGGATTTGCTATCTACCCCAACCCCGTTGTACAAGACTATCTCAACTTGTCATTGCCTGCACATTTTGCTTTGCGCAATGCGCGTGTTTCGATTTTCACCATTCATGGCAAACTGATGACTGAAGCGATTATCAGCCAGCACCATCAGCGTATTGACATTCAAAACTTCCCCGCAGGAACATATGTCTTGCGCTACAACGATGAGCGACGCGAAAGCAGTAAGACATTCATTGTGAAGTAAAATCTTGACGCAATTCAAAAACTTAATAACTAAAAGCCACTGCAAAAGATAGTTGCAATGGCTTTTTTGTTTTACAACAGACAAAATAAAAATAGAGAAAATTCAAGGCCGTGCCAGTTACTTTGCTTATGTTTGCAGTGTTGTCTCATTTGATTCACTCAACGCTACATTCATTTGACTGAATTAAAATCTGATATCGATGTTCATTAGGAACCCAATTCAGACAAATTTATGTATGTTCTTTTGACAAAGTACCAAGTGAATCCCATTTTTGAGCACGAGTTTCGCGATGCTTGGTTGCTGTATTGCGATACCTTAAAAAAAGATGATTTATTGCTGCGAGCCACTTTATTTCGCGAATCTAAAATCACCTACTTGAGCCAAACCTATTGGCCAGACCACCTCGACTACAAACAACTCCACAATCACCCTCCTTTAAAATACCTTTCTGATATCCAACGTATCGAAGAATATAGCAATCGGATAGTCATCCTCCACCGCATGGATTTGATTCACGAAAAGTCGTAGTAACAATCACGGTCTTGCTGTGAAGTTTTTTGGATTAAATTTGCCGCTGTTAAAAAAAAATTGCAGTCGCTTGCTATAGTTGCATGGGGCAAACCTTAATAATCTAAATTTCGAACAGATGAAGTACGCGAGCTTGGGCCTTAGTGCCGCAGCATTGATTTTGAGCGTTATCGCTTTTAGCAAAATCCCATCAACCAAAGCAATTGAAACACCTACAGTGGAGAAAACTGAGGGCGATTTGGTTCCTACTAGTCTTCAAGTGGCCGAGGGTGGGCTAAAAATAGCCTACATCGATATCGACACTTTGGTATCCAATTATGACCAACACAAAAAACTGCGCGACAAACTAGAGCGCAAAGTAGAACGCGCAGAACGCGAGTTTGAAAAACGCGTGAAAGGCTTTGAAGACAACGTTAAGTTTTTCGAAAGTCAAGCTGACAAACTCAGCCCGGCCGAACTAGAGCGTGCTCAAATGGAGCTCGGCGGCATGCAACAAGAAATCATGCAATTGCGCGATCAAAAAATGCAAGAGCTCATCGATGAAGAAACCAAATTAAACAAACAAGTCAAGGATGAGGTTGACGAAATGGTACGTGTTATCGCCAATGAACTCGTGCTCGATTTTGTATTTTTCAAAGAAGCATCTGGCGTTATGGTACACGGCAACAACAACTTCGACATCACGGCTTTAGTCACCAAGCGCCTCAACGAAAAGCAACGCGATGAAGACAAAAAGTAATTTGTTTTTGTTGCGCTTTGCGCTAATGGCTTTTGTGCTCGTTAGCTTGGGCTGTAGTAAAGACGAAAAAGAGCAACGCGACATCGACGAAGCAATCATCAAAGAATACCTCAAGCAAAACAATCTACAAGCCGAACGCACCTCTAGTGGGTTGTATTACATCATTAACGACGAAGGTTTTGGCGCTCGTCCAACAGCTTCAAGTCAGGTAACAGTGGCTTACAAAGGTTATCTTACCACAGGATTGGTATTTGATGAGTCGGCTTTTGGAGGCTTGCGTTTTGGCTTGCGTCAAGTCATTCCAGGTTGGACAGAGGGCATACCCAAATTTAGAGAGGGCGGGAATGGCGTGTTGCTTATCCCCTCACATCTAGGATACGGTTCGCGTGCAGTGGGCGACATCCCCGCCAACAGCGTCCTCATTTTCGACATCGCCCTCATTCAGGTTCATTAAACACTCTTGATTTTCATGCGCACCCCATTACTATTGATGGCCACAATTTTTTGTCAACTAGCTGCAACGGCACAGGTAGATTCGCTACATGCCTATCGCATTCAGCAGTTTCACCATTTGGCTTTAGGAGAGAATTACGGCTATCAACAGTTGGTGGCTCTTGCCAATGACGTTGGGCCGCGCTTAGCCGGTTCAGAGGGTGGCGCAAAAGGAGTTACTTGGTCTATTGCCACAATGAAACGTTTAGGTTTGGACACCGTTTTCACACAAGAAGTACAAGTACCTCATTGGGAACGCGGGGCTCAGGAGCGCGGTGTCATTTGGCACGGAAAAGAGCGCATAGCTATTCCCACGACTGCCTTGGGCGGGAGCGTAGGAACGCCAGAAAAAGGATTGCGCGGTAAAGTTGTTGAAATCACAGATTTTAAACAGCTGGATCTACTGGGCGAAAAGCAGCTCAAAGGAAAAATTGTTTTTTTCAACATCCCGATGAATCCCAATTTCATCAATACCGGTTTTGCATATGGCCAGGCCGTGCGGCAGCGTTGGGCTGGAGCAATAGAAGCCAGCAAATACGGCGCTAAAGCAGTAATCATCCGTTCCGTTACCCTGCGACAAGATGACAATCCCCACACGGGATCTATGAGTTATGCGGGGGTAAAAGACTCCATTCCAGCGGCAGCCATCAGTACTAATGCCGCCAATCAATTGAGTAAATTACTAAAAGACAACTCCAATATTGAGTTTGAATTGTGGATGGCGTGCCAACACCACGGCATGGTAACCTCACACACCGTAATTGGAGAATTGCGGGGCTCGGTGCACCCCGAACAATACCTCGTTGTTGGCGGTCATTTAGACAGCTGGGATTTAGGCGATGGCTCACAAGACGACGGCGCCGGTATTATGCATGCGTTGGAAGTGGCTCATTTGTACACAAAGCTGGGGATCCGCCCCAAGCGCACCTTGCGCGTGGTGTTTTTTCAGAATGAAGAATTTGGATTGCAGGGTGGACGCCGCTATGCAGAACTTGCTGATTCTTTGAATGAAAACCATTACTTCGCCATAGAATCTGACATGGGCAGTGGCATTCCTCGCGGTTTTTCTTTTGACACCAACAGCGAACGCGTGGCAAAAATTGGCAAAACAGTAGGGCCCTATTTTGAACCCTACAGCATTTATGAGTTTAAGTCGGGTGGATCCGGTGCGGATTTATCACCCTTGAACAAAGACAAAATTCTTTTGGCAGGTTTGCGTCCGGAAAGTCAGCGGTATTTCGACTACCATCATTCTGTTTTAGATCACATCAGCAGCGTACATCCCCGAGAGTTTGCTTTGGGAGCAGCGGCCCTAGCCAGCATGGTATACCTCATCGATCAGTTAGATTTGGCGGATTGAATAACATTTGGCAGCTGCCACAAAGAGTATCGCCTTCCTTATTATTGCGAAATGATTGTTATTTTTAAAATATAGCAATATAAAAAGAAAGCCTTAATCTCGTAAAATAGACATGCAAAACGATAAAACTTTATCAATTCCAGCTTAGGCTTTGTTTTTTGATTGTGCTTATTAAAACATAATTCAAAAAACAATGCCTTAAGCCCTAGAAAATGGTTTATTTTGCATAAAGTGAAACGGAAGCTATGAAAAAAATACGAGTGAAAAATTTTGGCCCCATCAAAGAAGGGAATAAGGCAACAGATGGCTGGCTCGATGTGCCCAAAGTAACCGTATTCATAGGAAATCAAGGTTCTGGAAAAAGTACCGTAGCAAAATTGATTTCCTCGTTTGTGTGGTTGGAAAAGAACCTTACTAGAGGAGATGTGGAAGCACCTATTTCAAAGGATTTCTTCCTTGATATGCTTCATTTTCATCGCTTAGAACACTATTTGCAAGAGGATAGTCAAATTGAATTTGAGGGAGATAATTTTCATTTAAAGTATACGCCAAGCTCTCAGTCAATTGAAGCATTTCCAAAAGCAGTATCAGCCGCGTGTACACCTAAAATAATGTACGTGCCAGCGGAACGAAACTTCCTAAGCTCTATAGAAAACATCAACAAGGTATCGGATTTATTGATAGGCAGTTTAAAAAGTTATGCTGTTGAATTTCGAAACGCGCAATTGGCGAACAAGGATAATTCCTTACTACTTCCCTTCAACAGCACCTCTATAACCTATGACTCTAAAGACAATGAAAGTTATCTTCAATTTGGTGAAAAGCGGTTAAAATTAGCGCATGCTTCAAGTGGCTTTCACTCCTTTGTTCCCTTATTTTGGATTACAAAAAACCTAAATGATCTCTTAAACCAAGATGAAAAACGATTACTTGAATTATTAAGTACCGACCAGACTATCCGCAGAAATAATGAATTGAAAAAGTTAAACCAATTGGCGTTTAGTGAAGAAATATTGCGGGAAAAAGAAAAAAATATAAACGCAAAATATATTTCACAATATCTTATCAATATTGTTGAGGAGCCAGAGCAAAATTTATTTCCATCCTCCCAAAAACAAATGCTTTACAGTCTTTTAAACTTTAACAACAGGAAGAAATTAAATACACTTATAATTACAACCCATAGTCCTTATTTATTGCTCTTCTTAACGCTAAGTGTGGAGGCTCACAGACTAAAATCAAAACTAAACAACAACGAATTACTCAGTCAATTAAATGAAATTGTCCCGTTGCAATCCACTTTAGATGGCAAAGATTTGGTGGTATATCAGCTATACGAAACCACTGGCGAAATAGAAAAATTAGGCAATTACAAGGGACTACCGTCAGATGACAACGACCTCAATAACGGATTAGCAAGTGCAAATGATGACTTTTCAAAACTACTTGACCTTGAAGACGCATGCGGGTAGATTTTTTTGAAAAACCTTGTTGGCATTCTAACAACAATTGCCAAAACCAAGCAATTACTTGTTTGCAACCTATTACAAACCCATACTTTGGCATCACCGACAGCGATGGAGGCACAGGTGCACCCTCTAGGGTAACCCAAACACCTGACACTGAAAAAGACTTCATCATTGAAAACCCTG
>JAIULY010000122.1 GCA_022565875.1 Schleiferiaceae bacterium
CCGTAGCGCAGGGTTTGATACTGGTTTTGAAATTCAAAATCTATTCTTGTAAATGGGAAATCGGAACCTAACAAATCGGGAACACTGTGCGCCACTTGCGCTCGCAATACGGGTTTGGAGCGCTTTATCGTGCGCACCATTTCTCTGCCTTGAAAATACCGATCGTTGGGGCGCCATTCCACACTAAAACCGAATTGCGTAGTAACAAAGCCATTAGTGCGCCTTTCTTGCCCGTTTTGGATTTCAACAAAACGATAATCAGACAACACAAATCGGTTTTGGTTGCTTGCAAACCAACGAGTATGCAGGTTGGGCACTGGGTGGTAGCTCAACATCAAGCGCGTTTCGCTCACCCGGTCAAACAAGCGAATAAACATGCGTCGGTATTGGTTGCTCGTTACAATCAATCGGTTGCTATTGGCAAGAAATTGGGTGCCCCCGGCCTCGTACAAATCAAAATCATACAAAGCAGTGACGGCCAAATTTTTGTCTCTGTTTAAAAATACCGTTCCACTATAGCCATATTTCATTACTTGGTCGCGAAAGCTATAGCCAAACCAACCCCCTATTTGAGCATGCCGAAATAAGCGCTCATTGGTATTGCCGCCAAGCCCTAAACGAACTTGTTCATTGTAATTGTAGTTGACAAACCGCCCCATGTCCAAATCAATGGCCCGAACGCGAATTTGTGCCGTGCTAAGGGTTTTTACCCAATTCAATTTTCTATCAAAGAGCAACTCTCCCCCGATACTGTCTATGGTGCGCAAGGTTGTTTCTTCTCTTGGTGTTAATGGGCGGGGACGAATGGCGTCAAATGAAAGTGCGGTATCTTCTTCCAAGCGCACATCTGGAACTGTAATTTCTGCTTGGGGAAGTGCACCGAAAGCAACATCAGATATTTTCCGATTCAAAAAAAGGGCAGGCTTGTGGCCGAGTAGTGTTAATAGCTTTATTTCCATTTTGGATTGCTGCGCTACTGGAAACCAAATGGTTTCATCTATCCATTCAAAATACTGCTGCACGTGAAGCCCAATACCATCACTTTCGAAGGGTACAACATAAATGCCCCGCAAAGCATAAGTTGCCGCATCGATGAGCATTTCGCCTAAAAACGCGTCGAATTTTGGATTGCCCTGCGGACGAAAGAAAACAGCAAAAAGTTGGCGCTGTGTGGCCACATCAAAGAGAGTATCCGTCACTAAAAACTGATACTTCTCCATGGCATCAACGCCTAGGGGTGATGAATAATGTTTGCCAAAACAGTAAATAAGGTCTTGGTAAAAATTGAACGATTGGTATCGCGTGGCCAATAATGCCGCCGCAGGATCTTGAAAGCCGGATACTTTTGCCGCTTGTACCACCTCATTGCGCCTATTGGGCCGCTGGTGATGAACAGCGGTAACACTTTCTGATAGCATCAAATCGGATTGTTCGGTAAACCGATGCCATTTTGTAAATCGCGATTCCGGAAAGCCTGGTTTCAACGGGCCAATCGTGATTTTGTCGAGGTTGTAGGATTGATAACTGTAAGCCGGTTGTTTGTCGGGATTGTTAGGGCCTTTTAATGCAATGACCGTGCGTATCAACTGCCGACCTAGTTGCAAACGCTCACCTAAGTGCACATATTGGTCTTCTATTTTCCTCAAGGGCTGGCGACTTAAAAAAAGGGTGTCTGAAAGTGGTGCTCGCGCCACTTGATACCCAGAAGCCTTCACGCTGAGGTATTTTCCGTCTAAGGAGTCTGGCCAATTGTAGTATCCGTTAAGGTCTGACACAACCCCAATACCAGAAACACTAATACGCGCATTAGGAACCCCAGCCTGCGCGAGAGCATCCCAAACTACGTGCTGCGATTGCGCCTGTGCTGCCATCGCTGATGTAAAAATGCAAAGCCGGAAAAACCATTGCCAATTCATGCGCCGAATTTACACCCATCCGCTGAATTTGTTTGTAATTTCGTGGCTTTAATATTTCGACCTTTTTTTATGCACATTTCCCGCTCTTTTTCAGCAGTGTTTTTATTCTTCTTTTTCATTGCCTTTGGGCTAATGGCACAAGAACCTACCATTTATCAAACGACATTGCCCTCTGGAAATGCACATCACCTCGTGCCCTTACAGCCAACTGGTGAGGAAGCCTCGCTGTTATTTGTATCGCTCTACACCCTTGATGTCTCTACTGCTATTTCGGGCCGCTACCGGACCAAAACCAATACGGCCGCCTCGGAATGGCAGCCGCTACCTCATTTTCACGATGGTCCACTCCTTGATCGGCAAGTTTTTGTGCTGGGCGACCTTCCGATGGCTACACAAGAAATTGAGTTTTCTTTTTCTGCGCCGCTTATCGCTCCTATGTTTTTGCGGCAATTTAGTTTAGGTGGCGATGTGCCGTTTATCAGCACGATGAATGCTGCCGAAAGTACCTGTGCGTGCGATCAGCCGAGCTTTTGCGATAGAACGTGTTGGTGCCCTTCCGGAAATTGTGATCCAGTGAATCCAGCGGTTTCTATTGTTCCCACACATGGAATTGTGCACCACTCAGCGGGCAACAACAATAGCAGCAACTGGCCAGGAATTGTTTTGGCAATTTGGGACTTTCACGTCAATACCAATGGTTGGGATGATGTGGGTTACAATTGGCTGATTGACCCCAATGGCAATATTTACGAAGGACGCGGAAGTGGAAAGCGCGGTGCCCATTTTAGCTGTATGAATGGCGCTTCAACCGGTATCTGCTTGATCGGCAACTACAGCAATACACCGGCAACATCCCCAGCTATTGCTGCATTAGAAGCCCTTTTAACTTGGGAAACATGCGATAAGAACATCGCGCCGGGTGGTATCTCCATGCACCAGCCCTCTCAACAATTTTTACCCAATATTTCTGGTCATCGCGATGGAAATGGCTCGCCAGCTCCTGGGTCATGTGCAAGTGGAACCGTTTGCCCTGGCGATAGTCTGTACGAGGAGTTGCCGCAGTTGAGCTTAAGGGTGGCAGAAAACCCCTGTTTCTTTGGTGGACGACAAGAAAAAGTAGTCCTTTCTGCTGCGGCTATTGCTGCTCCCAGTTTCTTGGCTGGAGAAACACTCAACTTTTTCGGACAACAAACGTATTTGGGATTTGCCGATAGCCTGCGGCATTTTGAAGTGGGCGTTTATTGGAGTGCCGACGCTGTTTTTTCTGCTACGGCCACCAGACTGTTTCTCGATACCTTGGAGCTAGACAGTTCGCAGCGTTCCCATTTTTTTAGCGGGAGTTTTACCCTTCCCACCAATACCCCACAAGGCACCTATTACCTGCATTTTATAGCCGATCACGACAGTGTGCTTGCACCACATTCGCAGCAGTTGCAGACCTTGACCGTTCAAGTTTCGGGTACCGTCAGTGCTCCAGAGCAACTAGTCAATACGTGGCTAATCTACCCCAATCCAACGGAAGATTACTTTTCCATACAATCCGATTTTGATTTGAAAACGGTCAATGTGTATAATTTGAGCGGGCAACACCTGCACGCGTTTCCTGCAAACCAGACGCGATATCATTTGCATGGATTTGCTAGTGGGCATTATATTGTGGAGTTGATTACGACAAGCGGCAATGTCTATCGAGCTCGACTTGTATTGCGCACTTCAACTCCCTAAGCATAACTAGGAAAGGATAAGGACTGAAACAAACAGCAGGAGTGTTTTTTATTGTGATTTGAAAATTTAGTGTAAAAACAACAAGCATGCGCGTTATCGGATTGATGAGTGGGACTTCATGTGATGGGCTAGATATGGCCTGTGTTCATTTTGATTTTCAAAAAGCCAAAATTAAGTTTCAAATAGAAGCCACTCATTTTGTGCCTTATACAGCAGAGTGGAAGCAGCGACTACAAAAGGCGCACGAGCTTTCGGGTGTGGACCTACATTATTTAGATGTTGCCCTAGGGCAGTGGATGGGGATTCAGGTTCGCAATTTTTTAGCTGCTTTTCAAATCAAAGACGTCGCTGCTGTAGCTTCTCATGGGCATACCATTTTCCATGAGCCAGACAAAGGCCTCACCTTACAAATCGGCAATGGGGCGCATTTGAACCAATTGTTGGGCATTCCTGTGGTTTGCGATTTTAGAATACAAGATGTTGCCAATCATGGGCAAGGGGCGCCTTTAGTTCCTGTGGGTGATGCCCTGTTGTTCCCAGAATACGACGCATGTTTGAATTTAGGCGGGTTTTCTAATATTTCTTTTGTGGAAAACGGTCAGCGCAAAGCATTTGATATTTGCCCTGTAAACATCGTGCTCGATGCTCTCGCCGCGCCAGCTGCCTTTGATGAAGGTGGTGCTTTAGCGGCTAAGGGCGTTGTCCAGCAAGACCTGCTAACCGCTTTAAACGCGTTGCCATTTTACCAAAAAACATGGCCAAAATCTTTGGGTCGCGAGTGGGTTGACGCTAGGGTTTGGCCGCTGTTTCATCAGGTAAAAGAGTTGCGCCAAGAAGACGCGTTGGCCACTTTTGCTACTCATGTGGTTTTGCAATTGCACAACGCCTTAAAAGCGGTTCAAGCAAAGCGTGTTTTAGTGACGGGAGGTGGCGCTTATAATGGTTTTATTGTGGGTGGTCTACGTCAAATGAATCCTGCTGATATCACAGTGCCCAACAAGGAGTTGGTTGATTTTAAAGAAGCTTTGGTATTTGCGTTGTTGGGGGCGTTGCGATTGCGTGATGCGGTCAATATTTGGGGTTCTGTAACAGGTGGATGCTCCGATTTATCGGCGGGTTTAATTTATCGTTAATTTTTATTGGGCTAGCAAGGTTTCATGTTCTATTTTTGCCCGCATGTTTCAAAGGTTATATTAAAAAAACCTGAGAGCAAATTGCACAAGCCCAAAAAGAAACCCAAAAAACAGACCCATTATGATTGAAGCCCTTAAAAAGTTTGAAGCGACGAAACCAGAGATAGTGTTCAAGTGGAGCGATGCCGAAACCGAGGCTGAAGGATGGGTGGTAATTAATTCTTTGCGGGGTGGCGCTGCCGGTGGCGGTACTCGAATGCGCGTCGGTTTGACGGAACACGAGGTGTTGTCATTGGCCAAAACCATGGAGATTAAATTTACTGTAGCTGGCCCTGCTATTGGGGGCGCAAAATCGGGAATTAACTTTGACCCGAATGACCCCAGAAAAAAGGGAGTACTGAAGCGTTGGTATGCTGCGGTGCGCCCCTTACTCAAAAATTATTACGGAACCGGTGGCGATTTAAATGTCGATGAAATCCACGAAGTGATCCCTATAACACAAGAGTATGGTATCTTACACCCTCAAGAAGGGGTGTTGGTGGGGCACTTTTCCCCAGATGCCAACGAGAAGCAACTGAAAATCTCTCAACTGCAAAATGGTGTTCTTTTGCCCGTTAAAAATCCGCAACTCACCCCCAATCCCGATAGAAGCTATACCGTTGCAGATTTGATTACTGGATACGGCGTAGCAGAAGGAGTACGCCATTATTACGATGTTTACGGCGGTCAATTGGAAGGCAAGCGTGCCATTATTCAGGGTTGGGGCAATGTAGGAGCGGCAGCTGCCTTTTATCTCTCCCAAGCAGGTGTTCGCATTGTGGGCATTATCGATAGAGTAGGTGGGATAATCAACACACAAGGCCTGACGCATGAAGAGATTGTTACCTTGTTTAATAACAAGACCAGTAACTTTTTGGTGGCCGATGAGTTGTTGTCTTTTGACGCAACCAACGAGAAAATTTGGGATGTAGGTGCAGAAATTTTTATTCCTGCGGCGGCCTCGCGTTTAGTAACACAATCGCAATTGGATAGCTTATTAAACAAAGGTCTAGAGGTAATATCGTCTGGAGCGAATGTGCCTTTTGCAGATGATCAAATTTTTTACGGCCCAATAGCACAGTACGCCGACCAGAAGTGTGCCGTTATCCCCGATTTTATTTCCAATTGCGGCATGGCGCGAACCTTTGCCTACTTAATGGAAACGGGTATTGACATGACCGATAATGGTATTTTCGAAGATACCAGTACCATTATTCGAAACGCCATTGTGAAAACAGCTCAAAAAGATAGAAGTACGGTGCGCATTACAGAGCGCGCTTATGAAATAGCACTTCAGCAAATTAGTTGAATCACATGCCCCAAACTTCAAAATAAATTACGATGTATATTTTAATGGTAGTCGTGTTCGTCTTAGGTTATGTCGCCATAACTTTAGAACACTCATTGCGCGTAGATAAAGCGGGAATTGCGTTAGTCACCGGAATTTTGTGTTGGACCCTCTACGTTCTGGGCATGAATGATATTGTTGATTTTGATGCCATTCCCAATTACATTTTGAGTATACTGCATGGAGACCTGCCCCCACCTGAGGCTGCCAAAACAGTACAAAAATACGTAACGCATCACCAATTGTTGGAGCATTTAGCCGAGATCGCTTCTATTTTGTTTTTCCTCATCGGGGCCATGACCATTGTTGAGTTGATAGACGAGCATCAAGGTTTTGCCGTGATTACTGATAAAATCAACACAACCAATCGCGTCAAGCTCCTTTGGATAGTGGGCTTCTTATCCTTTATTTTTTCGGCTACGCTAGACAATCTAACGGCTTCCATCGTGATGATTTCTCTGTTGCGAAAACTCATTTACGAGAAGCAAAACAGATGGTTTTTTGCCGGCATTGTAGTGGTTGCGGCCAATGCGGGCGGCGCATGGTCGCCCATTGGTGATGTCACTACCACCATGCTCTGGATTGGTGGGCATGTTACCACAGGCGCAATTGTTACCCGATTGATTTTACCCTCGATTTTTTGTCTAGTGGTACCGTTGATTTTCATTTCCTTTCGCATGAAGGGCACCATAAAGCGCCCAAGACAATTGCAGAAATCGACAGGTAAACAATTAGTAACTTCGTTTGAACAAAAGCTAATTTTCTTCGCCGGTTTGGGCGGATTGATTTTTGTGCCTATTTTTAAATCAGTAACCCATTTGCCTCCCTTCATGGGTATTATGTTGTCGTTGGGGTTCATCTGGTTGTTGTCAGATATTTTGCATCGCAATAAGAGCGGCGAATTGCGGCATAAACTCAATATTTTACACGCACTCAAGAAAATTGATATGGCCAGTGTGTTGTTTTTTCTCGGTATCCTCTTAGCCGTTGGCGCATTACAATCTGCCGGTCAACTGGGTGCCTTGGCAACGGGCTTAGACAATTCTATAGGCACCAACACAGAAGCAGGTGTTTACAGCGTGGGTCTTATCATAGGTTTGCTGTCTTCCATTGTGGATAATGTACCGCTCGTAGCTGCCGCTATGGGGATGTATCCATTGGCCCAAGAAGGCTTCTTTATGCAGGATGGCTTGTTTTGGGAGTTCTTAGCCTATTGTGCAGGTACTGGTGGTAGCGCGCTTATCATAGGCAGCGCTTCCGGTGTGGCTGTTATGGGGCTGGAAAAAATTACTTTCGGTTGGTACCTGAAAAACATCTCCTTCTTGGCCATATTGGGCTATTTCTCAGGGGCTATATTTTATGTAGTGCAGTATTCACTGTAAAGCAACTTTTTTGATAATGGGCTGAGCAAGCCCATTTTTCATCAATCTATTCGGCATCCAATGTAGCCTGCTCATGCCCATGTTGTGGGGTTGAGGTAGTAGGCCTACGGTTGGGGGATGCCGAAACAGCCCCTACATGAAAGTCTTTTTTCGATAAAAACAGTAAAAGAGTCGTGTTGTCGGTTTTGTGCGCTAGCTTTCTCCAGCTACAATGACAACAAATTCGCCTTTTGGTGGAGTTGCCTCGAAGTGTGCGAGAACTTCTGTTACTGTTCCGCGCACGTGTTGTTCAAATTTCTTTGAGATTTCTCGGCTACATACCACCAAACGATCACTGCCGAAGTAGGTTTGAATCTCGCCGAGGGTTTTTGCCAATTTGTGTGGACTCTCATAAAACACCAATGTTCGCTTTTCAGTGGCCAGTTGTTTGAATTTGGTTTGGCGCCCCTTTTTGGGTGGCAAAAACCCTTCGAAAACAAAGCGATCTGTTGGCAATCCACTAGTCACCAAAGCAGGAACAAAAGCCGTAGCACCGGGCAGGCACTCCACCGATATGCCTGCCGCTACAGCTGCGCGCACCAATAAAAAGCCGGGGTCTGAAATTCCTGGCGTGCCCGCATCCGAAACCAAGCCAATCACCCGACCGCTTTCCAATTGGTCGATTAATCCTGCTAGAATCTTGTGCTCATTGTGCATGTGAAAGGAGCGTAGCGGGGTTTGAATGCTGTAATGCTTCAGTAAGTTTCCTGTTGTTCGGGTATCCTCAGCTAATAGCAAATCTATTTCTTTTAAGGTGCGCAACGCACGAAGCGTGATATCTTCTAAATTCCCAATAGGAGTGGGTATGACAATGAGTTTTCCCATCCGAGGATTAGGATAAGGGATTTAACACCACACTGAATATTTGAATGGAATTGGGGTCGCGGCTAAAGTGTAGTTTGTCTATGGCTTCTTGGATGTCTTTTGCGCGAAAGTAGGAGGTTTGCAACTCAGTGCCACCTCTTACGGTCCATTGTATGGTGTACGAATTATGCTTGTCGCGATCTACTTTTACATAAGTCAGCATCTGCTTCAAAACATCTATCTTGTCATAGCCCTCTGTGTAATGAAACAAAAACGACTGGTTGTGTCTTGGGTTGATGGTAATGACGTTCAAGCGAACGCGGTTGCCAATGTCGTCGTAATCAAAGATGATATCGGTGTTGCCTAAACTCAAGTAGGCTTCTATATCTTTTTGAAGTTTAGCGATTTCTATGTTTTCTTTGTCAGCTGCCATGCGTTGTAAATTTTTTGTAAAGGTAGGGGTTAAAACCACACTGAGCGGGCATTTTTAATGATTTTTCAGGAAGCTCTCCAGCATTATTTAGCTGTATCAAACAAACCTTGTTTGCAGTTGTTGCTTTGTTAGGCTTTGGGTAC
>JAIULY010000123.1 GCA_022565875.1 Schleiferiaceae bacterium
CAGTTGGATCCGGGAAAAGTGATTACACCAAACTTCATGTGTTTGTTCTTTTAAGTTTTGCAATGGGTTTCGCTATGCACTGTACTTTCGGTGGTGCAAAAATAGGCAAAGCGATGCAATGCCTTTTGTTATTTGTGAATTTTGTTTGACAGCCCCAGAAGATTGCATATGCGATAGAGTAAACGCGCACCAACGTTTGCGTCCCACTCATCGGCACCAGGAGCCACTTCGTTCAGGTCTGCACCAATTAGTATGCGTCCACTTTCCAACACTTTCTCCAGTAGATACAAAATTTGCTCTACTTCAAAACCACCAGCAACCGGTGTGCCTGTGTTTGGGCAAAGTTTCGGGTCAAGCCCATCTATATCGAAGGACACATACACTTTCATGGGTAAAGCAGCTACAATTTCCTCTACCTGTTGCGCCCAAGTAGCACCTTCAAATTGAGCGTGTTTCATGTCGCGATCAAAAAACACCTTCACGCGTTCCCCCTCTTTTTCCATTACTTGAATTTCCTCTTCGCAGTAATCGCGAATACCTACCTGTACCACCTTGGTAACTTGCGGCTCTTTCAGCATGTTGTAGGTAATAGATGCATGGGAATACGTAAACTGCTCGAAGGCGTTCCGCAAATCAGCATGAGCGTCTATTTGCAGCACACCAAAAGCATCGTGACGCTCAGCGAGTGCCTGAACAAAACCTAACGGCGTACTGTGATCACCACCAAGTAAACACACGGCTTTACCCGCATCAAGCAAGGCCCCTGTTTCCTTTTTCACCGCATCAACCATATAAGCACAACCCGCATTGATGCGATGCAAACGAGCGGCATCTACTTCACCAGTAGCTAGCGCATCAATATGGCGAACGGCTTCTTCGCGAAGCACCTCACTTGTTTCTGCTAAATTCCTATGAGGTTGCGCCATGTAAATGCCCATTTTCCAAGCATCCTGAACAGCAGGGTCATATAAGTCAACTTGATAGGAAGCTTGCGCTATGGCTTCTGGCCCAGCTGCTGTACCCGCTGCGTAGGAGACAGTAACCTCCCAAGGCACTGGATACACCACAATTTCGGACTCTTCTTGATTAAAGGGCATGCCGTAGATGCCTTCGTGCTCCGCCAACCCACTTGGATCAAATGCGGCTAATTTTTCCTGCTTTGTCATCCTTTTACATTCGTAATTGGCTGCAAAAATACAGGAAAGTATAGCGCGTTTTTTCTGTTTGTATAAAATGAAAGACAATTTGTCTTTGCTGAGCAAATTGTTTTCCGTGTTTGTGCACTATTGAGTAACAAACAACCCAAATTCTAAGCACCAAAACTCTTTTGCTCTAAAAAAACATTCTGACCACTAAAAAAGGCAGTATTACGCAACAAAAAACTAACAGAAAAACCAAAGGATGTTATCCTTTTCACATGTCCATTCCCTTGGAGAACTATCTATTTTACTGACCCAACCACCACACGCTGATGATGGGTGGCTTGCCCTTGGAAAACTACATGGCTGATGAACAAATGTATTGCGATAAACTCAACACCTTCTTAAACGGTCCTGTAAGAAATGCCGAAAAGCCAGCAGCATTGATGGACTGCGCCAAACTGGCAAAACCGCCATTTTCATCGATTATGACGTTCCCCTCAGCTTGATTATTTCCAGTATAGATGTCCAACCAAGGCCCTACACAGGCATCAATGCGTTTCGGGTCGTTTTGACGGACGGCTCAAAACAGGTAAAAACAAAGACGAATTTTAGTTAGGTTTTTATAACTACTAATTTTTCTTTTCGAATAAGTTAACTTTGAGCAACCACCTCTCTATTTCATCGTAGTCTTTGCGGTGAAACCCGTCACCGATAGCTTGAGTCGTTTGCAGATGCACTTTTTTACCAACATTTCTTTGAGCATCACCATTGGCGGCTGTGTCAAAAAGGTAATTGTCAAATTTCAGTAAGAAAACTGGCTGTGTCAACATTGGCCAAAACTGCATGGGGTCATAGGCGAACCAGCTTTTCCAGTATTTGGTAGATTTTCCTGCGAGTGTGCGGTCGCTAGGCTCGCTTATTTCTAATAAGTGTAACCAAGCAAATAGCTCTTCTGGGGAACGAACATAAAACTCATTGAACAACCGCTTTTGCAACGGTTCATTGTCGGCCTGCGCAATAATGTCATTCAACAGTAACTCAAAACGCATGAAGTGAGGGTTTGCGGCCAAAGCAGCATCTGCACGCAAGGCCATTGTCAACTGCGGCGTTATAACCGCCCCCTCATTAACACCTAAAACAGCAAGAGGCAACACCGTATCTGCCAAATGTAATTGCTGGTAATACTGAAAGCCATTTGCAAGGTTATCCAAATAAAAACTCATTTCGTCAGTCCCACTGCGCATAATAAAATCATCGTAGGCAAATTTTTGAATTTCAACCACACGAAACTTTCTTTTCGTCAAAGGCCCTATGACTTGTCTCTTTGTGCTGTCATATATGCTGTCATAGCTAGCAACAAATAAAACCACTCCTTTCGGCTTCTTAACTTTTTGATGCGTGAGAATGCTAAGTGTGTCGATTTCGGTGAAGGGCATTTCGATGACGTTGGTGGTGTAACGATACTTGCTACAAGAGGCCAACAGCAACAAAACTGGTATAAAGAGGAAACGAAATACTATTTGCATAGAATAAAAATTAGGGGGTAAAATTACGCACAACTTATGTAATCAAGGCAGTCTGCGCTGTGAGGGGGGTGAAATTCATCAAAGAGCATAACACCTCACTGAAATCATCAGTCAAAACCATAAGCCCTTGCTCCCTTTAGGTACATTCTTTCGTGAATGTTGGTCGCTTTGAAAAAAAACAGCGCTGCAACACAAGCCAAAAGAAGTCTTTTCACAAAGCTAAAAAACAGACTATTACGAACAAAACAAATTCATCACCAAAGGGTTATCCAATTGAAAGTGATTAAAAACAAAAAAATTTACTTTTTTTTTAATGAGTGCCCCAACCTATTGACAAAATCCTTCGTATTAGAATTGTAAGCTTTGCAAAGCTCGGGTTCTTAGAAAGATGTTTTACACATTTTCACGAGGCTTACCCTCGATGAAACGTGACACAGAATAATTGTTCAGTAGGTGGATTGTTCAATAGTCCGGGGGTTACTAAAATTTGTATAATTTAGTCCCCTGGACTTTTTAAATGATGAAGGTAACAGAATCTCTTATAGAACGCTGCCGAAAGGAGGATCGACAGGCACAGTTTGAGCTTTTCAAATTGTGTTATGGCTTCCTGATGGGCGTTTGTTCGCGTTACGAGCGCAACAAAGACGATGCTGAAGCCCTACTCAATCTAGCCTTCTACAAAATATTAACCAAGCTTGACCACTACAAAGCTGACAAAGTGCCATTTGAAGCATGGTGTAGACGGGTAACCATCAACACCATTATTGATGAGTTTAGGAAAAAACAAAAAGACAAACACGATTTTGTGGAAAATTGGGACACAGCTATACCGCTAAACACCATGGATTACAACGAGGCAGATCAGAAATTTGATGCTGAGGACTTGGAAAACATGATTCGGAATTTACCCCCTTTAACGCAGAAAGTGTTCAATATGTACATCGTCGATGGCTACAGCCACAAGGAAATATCGGAGCAATTGAAAATGAGTGAAGGAACATCCAAGTGGCATTTGTCCACGGCGCGCAGCACCATCAAAAAGATGTTGCTTAAGGTTATGAATCACGTTGCTAGCATAATGCTATGACAGATAAAGAATTTGACAAACTATTTCAAGAGAAACTCAACAACCGTGAGTTTGCTTTCAATCCGGAAGCATGGAAGGCTGTTGAAGGGATGTTGGATGCCAAAAAAGTGGCTTGGTACGTCTCTTCGCCCTTCAAGTGGGGTGCTGGCTTGCTGGCCGCTGCCTCTATTGCTTTGGCTATATACCTAACTTCTCCTGAAAACCCTTCCACAAACGGTGAACTTCCGTCTATTTCTACGACACCATCAACCGGTGCTCCTGAAACATTTGACGAGACAACACCTTTCGAAGATGGCCAAAGCAACTTTTCTGCCATTACAGAAAAAAAAGGTGCTGTTTCCAACAACAACCAGACGCCATCAAAAACGTCAACTCGTAATTCTAATAATACAACGGCAGCAGCAAGAACAACAAAAACTAGCAAAAACCAATCTACAAATTCAACGGCAAGCTTTTTTTCCGAGAATTCTCTTGTGCTGAACAACAAATCATTGGCTAACTTAGAAAACACAACTGTATTCACAGGCCAAAATAACACAAAAACCCTTGTTCGTCCAGAGGTGCCTCTTACTAAAAAGCAAGCCACATACATGCAAAACAAGGTGTTTTTGCGAGTGGGTGGCACTATTGCCAACGGCTTTAAAGGAAATACGGCTGCGCGCGTTGAACAATCCCAGTTTTTATCGTTTGGATTACACTATCGTAGACAAGTAACGCAACAATGGGCTTGGCAAGCTGGCTTAGAGTGGTACGAACGCGGCGCAATCAACACCGAATTTGTGCAGAACAGAAAACACTATGGGTTTGGAGCTGACCGCGTTACGAGTCACTTCATAACAGACAATATGCAGTTTTTAGAACTTCCTATTCAAGCCATCTACAAGCCCCAAAAGAACCATCAATTTCTCGCTGGTGTGTATACTGCTTATTTACTGAGCACCAAAAACACGGTTATACACCATTTCCGAACAGAAACCATAGGGGAAATCAAGCATATAACTAATGCCACCAATCACATGGAAGGCTTCAACAGAGTAGATTTTGGACTGGCGCTTGGATATGAGTACGAAGTGTTCAAAAGCTTAGCCATAGGCGCTACCGCAAATATCGGCCTTCGCGATCTAACCATTAATAAAACCCTAGGTAGTAACTCGAAAGATTTTAACCACCAAGTTCGGGTACACGTCAATTATTCATTTTGGTAAACTGTTATCAAGTAGCAAAATTACCAAGATTACTATGGCTGTGAAGAGGAAAACAAGAGCGTGCTAAAAATGAAGAAGCAAATTTTTATAACAGGGATTGTCCTAATGCTGTTGAGCAGTTGCGAAAAGCGCAGTTATGACAACTCGCCTGTAAATGAACCCGTCTTCTTTGTAGAATATGAAGAGAATGGTCAACAAGTGCGATATACTGCTGGCGACCACAACCTCTACATGCACACTTCAAAAGCCGTAACCACAGAGGGAGTACCTATGGCTATGGGTGTTTTGGGTCCGGTGCTTCCTGCAATGGAGGGGAGTTCTTGGAGGTTGGGTTTAACAAGCCCAAATCAACATGTCTTTTCCATGGACGCCTTCACTCCGGGCAACCGAACTCTTTACAGTGTTTTCAACACCCGTCGGTCTGGAGCAGACTTTTCCTTACGTCTTGTACCCTTGCCAGCCGACAGCATGGATGTAGCTGAGTATATTTGGCGAATTGATGCCCAAGGAACCACATTTACGTCTACACAAAATCCAGTAGTTACTATTGATGAGGCCATTACACCCAAAATCACTGTTACCCTTACTGTCATGTATCAAAATCAGTGTCGCGACGATATTCAACACGTCATTGACTTTTCCAATATCACCGCCCGTTCTGATTTTCAAATACATCAACCTAGCCCCATGTCGTACACCTTCCAACGTCATGACCCTAGACCTGTACACAACGACAGCATTGTGTGGCTCGTAAACAACAGTCAGCAAGCAATTGGCTCCTCTTTTTCTCACACTTTTAGTCAAACTGGCCAATACAAGGTTACGATGCGCACTCATTTAGAAGACGGATATATAAGTGAAACCACGCGTGATGTATTTGTAAACAATCAAATGGCTTCGCGATGCCATTCCAACTTTACTTTCGAACTCACTTCAGCAGGAGAACTGGATTTCTTTCAAAAAAACAGAGTATTGGTGGAGTATACCGATTCTACAGGAAATCGTTTTTCTAGCAAGCCCATTACCACCCAACAAACTATTTCCATTGATGGGTTCGAGTATTTCTATAGGAACAACAACAATGAGCCCACTGTAAAAGTAAGGTTGAGCGGCGATTTTGAGTTGGAAGATGCCAACGGGAACAAAAAAGCCATCAAGTCGTTCAACGGATACTTTGGCATGGCTTTGCCCAACTAAAAATTTTATGAAAAACGCTTACACAAAAACAATCTTTTTCCTAACTTGCCTAAGTGCATTTACCTTATTGGGTTTTCGAGGCGCACCATTAGATACAGAGGGACGTTTTTATGTAGAAAGTCGGGTAATTAGCAGTGATAGTAGCGTTTGCTGTTTTGAACTTTTGGTAATGGTCCATGAAATTGGCGAGGTCAATCTCAGTGATGTTATTCGCGCTTATGGCACAGTTCAACAAGGGCCTTGTTGTAGAAATTTACCCGGACGCATAGAAGATGGCGTACTAATCAAAGACAATCCCCTTTCACCACAATCTATCACACAGCTGCTCGATATGCACCCAAGGCTGCAACGCATGATTGATCGCTCTGTTAGAAAAGCCATTCAAGATTTTCAACAACAACGTCAAAGCGCTGTCACCGGTATAAAAGTGCCACAAACGCCCATTTTCGATATACTTGACGTAGAAATCAACTGTACAGACGGAGCAAAAGTTATGGTGTTGATTACCGATTTTAATGGTTCGGTTTTAAAAACATTTGGGCCCTACACACTGGAAGTTGGGCAAAACTTCAAGCAACTCAATCTCAGTGGACTCTCTTCTGGTTTTTACTTTTTAAAAGTTCAACAAGAAGGCGTCACTCGGTTGGTTCCTTTTGAGGTGCGATAAAGGGCGCTCCTTTAAATTCCACAACTAACCTTGCCGTTCTTGCTGTGTTGTAAATCCAGCAGCAGCATTGCTGTGTGTAGTACTTTTTAATAATCATAAACAAACACAAAATGAGAAAGTTAATGCTTTTTGGAACGCTACTGCTTTGCGGCAGTACGTTCGCACAAACCATTATACAGGCCTCGCTGACTCCTCCGTCGGTGCCTGTTGTGGACTTGGGAAATGACACAACTGTTACACCAAACAGTCCCGTTACTTTAACGGCTGCAATAAGCAGTGGAACAGGCCCTTTCACGTATAGTTGGACACCTGCAAGTGCCGTAGACGACCCCACGGCGCAAATTGTTGTGGCTACTGTTGCCAACACAACACTCTTAGAAGTAGTGGTAGCAGACTCCAACGGATGCGAAGCAACAGATGACGTAAACCTTTTTGTCAGTGGGATAAGTGCCGAGCAGCTCAACAACAACTTTGGTATTAGCCCAAATCCTTCAACAGGAATCTTTACAATAGAGCTTTTCAGCGTAATGTCTGGCTCAGTGTATTTGCATGGCCTGAATGGGGCACTACTGTTTGAGGGCATTGTTACAGGAGGGCAAGAGCGCCTTGACTTTAGCCACCTAACAGACGGTGTTTACCTGTTATCTGTAGTAACAGAAACAGGCGTTAGCAACGAACGTATCATCATTAAAAAATAGCGCTTTATGAAAACTATACTCAAAATTGCTGGGTTTTTTAGCGCAGCACTTCTAAGCTTTACCACTGTAACAGCGCAAAATAGCACAGCTGTATGTGAAGGAGAGCAAGTTACTATTGAAATACAGCCCCAAGGAACCGTAGCTGTTCAGTGGCAAATTTCTACAGACAACGTTACTTTCACCAACATCCCTGGCGAAACAAACAACAGTCTTATACTTAGCGCAGTGCAAACTACAGCCTACTATCGCGCCGGAGTTACCGGGGATAACTGCAACCCCTACTTTTCATCTATAGAAGAAGTTGCGGTAACACAATCTCCAACGACAGCCAACGCGGGTGGTAATATCGTAGACCCTACTGCACAAGTGGTTTTAAACGCCAATACCCCTGTAAACGGCACTGGCACTTGGTCTATTGTGAGTGGGGTTGGAGGCAGTTTGACAAACCCAAATGATCCGCAAGCTACCTTTTTTGGGTCACTTGGAACCATTTACACATTGGCATGGACCATTGAAAACGCCCCCTGCGGCGTGAGTTCAGATACCATTACGGTAGAATTGGGCGGTACACCACCACCACCACCTGTTCCTGCCATTATGTGTAATGGTCAAACGCTTTATGTACACCCAACCGACAATGCCTCGCAAGTAGCTTGGGGCTGTGTGGGCACTGTTACTGGCGCTATTGACGATTGGGATGGGGCTACCAATACAGCTACCATTGTACAAACTTGCACAGGAGCCACAGCTGCTGGTGTATGTGATGCCCTCAATGCATTTGGTTTTTCAGATTGGTACTTACCGGCCAACAATCAGCTGCAGTGCTTGCGCGATGAAGTGAACACTATTGGCGGCTTTGTTACAGGATCCTATTGGTCTTCAACAGAGGGAGCTGGGATTTTTTCTGCAAACGCGCGTCAACGAAACTTCCCTACTGGCTCAAGTGGTATTAGTTCAAAAAGTAATACGCACAATGTGCGCTGCGTACGCGATTAGTAGTAGCTTTGCGTATGAAAACACAAACAATCAACAACACCTCCGTTTTCTTTTCGGGGGTGTTTTTCTTCTTGTTCGGTCTGATGGCTCAAGCACAACTCACCATTTCAGGCTCTTTACAAGACTGTAGTCGGTGTAAAATTCAAATCTCCACCTATGAGGGACATGAAAACAGGGTGCTCAACGCCATCCGCACAGGAGGCGACGGTTCTTTTTTGCTGCCACTTCCCTCCCTCAACTATCAAGGATTTTATCGCATAGAAATAGAAACATTACAGGGGCAACAACTGCTGAGCTTTCCAATTTGGCTGGCCGATAGCGACGTAAAACTTGA
>JAIULY010000124.1 GCA_022565875.1 Schleiferiaceae bacterium
GACTTGACTATTATCTATAAAACGGTATCATCTTAATTTGCGTGGGTATTGGAGTTCTGAAACTCAGATTATTTGATCAAACGAGAGAAAAAAGCATTTGTCTTTTCTTGAAATTCTTATGTTTTGGAAACAAGCGTATATAAAAATCTACTACATTTTATTAAATCTCCATCAAAACCCTCTACTCCCTATTCACTATCTCACTCAATACAAACTGAAATAAGATGGTTTCATGACCCCATCGGGTTTTGTTGGTTTGTTGCACTTTCTAAAACGTTCTACCATAAAAAAAGCGACAAGTAATCTACTTGCCGCTCTAATGTTTGGGTGTTGATTCTTATTGGATGTTTATGCCTTCTTTATGTTTCTTAATCCCAATTTGTACTTAAGTGTACTCAATATATAAAACATAACAGGAACAATTACTAAGGTTAGAAATGTCGCAAAGGCAAGTCCGTAAATTACAGTCCAGCTCATTGGACCCCAGAACAATACGTTGTCGCCACCAACAAATATCTGAGGGTCGCCTTGGGTAATTAGGGTGATGAAGTTGATGTTCAAACCTATAGCTAAGGGCAACAATCCTAAAATTGTGGTAATTGCGGTAAGTAAAACAGGACGTAAGCGGGTCTTCCCGCCTTCTACAATCGCCTCGTAGGTATCTTCTAGCGTCAATCTTCCTGAAGCATCTGTATCGCCCGTGGCTAACTTACGAGCCATTATTAATTTGGTGTAGTCAATGAGTACGATAGCATTGTTTACTACAATCCCAGCTAAGGAGATAATCCCAATCATCGTCATCAAGATCACAAAATCCATTCTAAAAATAACAAGGCCTAAAAACACACCAATCAAACTCAACACAACTGTAGTTAAAATGATAAAAGGTGTAGAAGCGGAATTGAACTGCGCTACAAGTATGAGGAAAATTAAAAACACGGCAATGAGTAATGCCTTTGATAAAAAAGCAAATTCTTCAGCCTGCTTTTCCTGTTCTCCTGTAAAACGGACTTGATAACCTGAGGGCAAATCATATCCAGCAAGCAACTCCTTTATTTGATTGTTAACAGCTGTTGCATTGTAACCGGTTAACACATTGCTCGTAATGGTGATGACCCGATTCATGTCGTTCCGCTTTACAGCACTTACGGTTGATGTTTTAATGGGATATGCTACGGCTGATATCGGGATTTGCTTGATACGTCCTGAGGCTTGATCTCTAAACGTAATCTTCTGATTCATCAAGTCATCGATATTGTAACGATATTTGTCTTGAAGACGAATGTTAATCGGATAATCATCTTCTCCATCTTTATAACGACTCACTTCCTTTCCAAAAAGTGCCGTCCGCAAGGCATCGCCTATTTGTCCTGTGCTAATCCCAAAGGAGCGTGCCTTTACTCGATCTATTATGATGGGCATTTCTGGTTTTCCCTGTTCTACATCAAGCTTCAGCTCTTCAATTCCAGCAATACCGGACTCTTCAATAAAGCGCTTGATGTTTTCTGAGGTTTCAACGAGTTCTAAGTACTCGTCTCCCACAATCTCGATGTTGATGGCTGCACCAGTGGGTGGCCCTTGCTCGTCTTTCGCCACTACGATTTGCGATCCAGGATGGCCTTTTGTAGCTTCGCGGAGCATGGCTAAGGCGTCGGATGAATTGACCCCTCTTCTGTTGTTGAACTCCACAAAGGCTACAGTAATTTTGGCCTTGTTTGGAGTGTTTGCCATCGATGGGCCTTGCTGCGGGTCGGATGTGCCTTCTCCTACTTGCGAAATCACCGATTCCACCATATAATTGAATGTACGCTCCTCTCCAAATTCATCGGGCTCTGTAACTTCATAAATTTTAATGGCTTCTAAAACCTCGGCTTCAATTTTTTGCGTGAGATCATTTGTGACTTCTATATCCGTGCCGATGGGCAACTCGATAAATATATCAGCTCTATTGGGCTCGTTTTCTGGAAAAAAGAGAATGTTCGGAGGGAAACTTGCAAAGAGTCCAAGTGCAAGCACCAACATGGCTATTGACCCAAAAAAGAAAAAATACACATTTTTTCCTCTTAATGCAAATCGCAATGTGCTTTCGTAGGCGCGTTCTAGTTTAGGTAATAATCCCCGTTGAAATAAGTCTGTGCCTGGAATTAACAAATAGACATAAGCCAATATTAATACGCCTACTGCTAACAAAAGGTTGCCTAACCATAAGATGTTTACTGTGGTTATTGCATTGATTAAAAATGAAACCATTACACCCGCTATAACCAGAGCCAACGCAGACCGCGTCCACAACTGTTTATTCATGGGCGCTTCTTTAATCTTCATAAACTTACTGGTGAAAGCAGGGTTTATAACCAAGCCTACAAATAATGATGATGATAGTACCACAATTAGTGTCAACGGCAAATAACCTAAGAATTCCCCAAAAATACCAGGCCATAGCATTAAAGGCAAAAAAGCGGCTAATGTGGTGGCAGTGGAAGCAATAATTGGGTAGGCTACTTCGCCTGCACCAATACTCGAAGCACTTACATTGTCCAAGCCTTCCTCATCCATCAAACGATAGATGTTTTCCACAACTACAATCCCGTTGTCTACCAACATCCCCAAGGCTAACACCAACGAAAACAGCACAATAGTATTTAGAGTAACGCCCATTAACGAAAGTATAAAAAACGACATGAGCATGGACATGGGGATAGCGATGCCTACAAAAAGTGCATTGCGCAAGCCTAAAAAGAACATCAACACCAAAACCACTAAAATTACCCCAAAAATGATGGAGTTTTCTAACTCTGCTAACTGACTTTTCGTCCGTCCGCTTTGATCGTTTGTTATTGTTATTTGAAGGTCCTCTGGAAATTCTGTTTCTCTAGCTTTTTCTAAAATGGATTGAATCTTTTCGGAAACAATTACCAAGTTTTCTCCCGCTTTTTTCATTACGTCAACCATTACTACCGGTCGGGTAAATTCTCGGGCATAACTCTCAGCTTCTACCTCTCCAAAATTGATGTCGGCAATTTCTTTCAGGTATACAATGTTGCCGTTTTCGTGCTTAACAATGACTTCTCCAATTTCATCGATTTTCCGAAATTCACCTATCACTCGAACGTTTCTGCGGTAACCATCTACTAATAAATCGCCTCCTGAAATAGAAATATTTTCGTTTTGAATGGCTTGTGCAATGTCGCCAAAGCTAATGTTCAAGGACTCCATTTTTGGCATGTCCACACTGATGCGTACTTCCTTGTCATTGATGCCTCGAATTTCAACTTTTGAAATTTCTGGCAGCGCCTCAATCTCCTCTTCCAAATAGTCAGCGTAGCGATTGAGCTGGTCAAGCGTAAAATCTCCAGAGAGGTTAATATTCATAATGGGAACCAACTCAGAAAAATTCAATTCAAAAATGTTCGGGTCCGCGGGAAGATCACTCGGGAAATCGGGATCACTTTTCGCGATGTCTACTTTGTCTTTTACCTTTCTAAGTGCCTCATCTGGTGAAATATCAAAATTGAATTTCACTTGTATTGTAGAGTATCCCTGTACAGAGGTGGATTTCAACTCGTCGATTCCCGAAATACTTTTGATTTCTTTTTCTAATGGACGTGTTATGAGTTTTTCTATGTCTAAAGGCGAGTTTCCAGGGTATGGGGTGCCTACATAAATTTCTGGGGTAACAATATCTGGAAAAGTCTCAGATGGCATAGAAATGTATGCGGTAAGCCCACTTATGAAAATAATTACGGCCAATACAAATACTGTGGTCGTGCTTTTTACCGCATAGGAACTCAGGAAAAATTCTTTTCCTTTGTAGCTACTTGTTTTCTTATCTGTTGATTCCATGTGTTAGTCGTTGCTTACTAATGTTACGCGCTGCCCATCTTTTACACTTCGCGCTCCTTTTTCTACGATTAGTTCGGTGCCCTTGAGGCCATCTACAACCTCTGTTTTTCCGCCATAACTCACCCCTGTTTTAATGAATTGCTTGGTTACGGTAGGCACTTGCTCTTGCTGGTTGACTATGTAAACAAAGTCTTGTCCATCAGGTGATTGTAAAAGCAAACTATTTGGGATGGTAATGGCAGAGTCACTTTCATAATCCCGAATTTTTACGGACACCAATAAATTGGGTTTGTAAGTGCCCTCGGGGTCTTTGAGGCGAATTTGTATGCGATACGTACGATTGTCGGGGTTGATGAATTGCCCAACTTGGGAAACTGCTGATTGGAAGCTTACTCCTGTATTGGGTAAATTGATTTTTACCGGAGTACCTTGTTTCACTTGTCCAACGTAGGATTCTGAAATATCTGCTTCAATATGAATTTCTGAGAGATTAATTAACCGAAGAATTGGCGAGGCTGGACCTGCAAGTTCGCCTTGTTTCGGGAAAATCTCATCTACAACACCATCAAATGGAGCTCTTATTTTGGTCATCTTTAATTGCGCATTCAAGGTGGCTAGTCGATTCTCCAAATTAGCTACGTTATTTTGGGCTTCAAGAAACTGTACCTCTGAGCCAATCTTTTGTTTCCAAAGACGCTCTTGCTTTTCGAAAAGTGTTTTGGCTAAATTCAGCTGTGTTTTTACTTCTTCAATATTTCGATACAATACAGAGGCATCCAACTCTACCAAAAGTTGCCCTTTCTTCACAGACTGTCCTTCTCTAACGGTAATTTCAGTGATAATGCCATTTGTTTCCGGGAAAATCCGAACATTTTTGTCTGCCTCAACGCGGCCATAAACCTCAAAGTAACGCTCAAATTTACCTACCTCCAAAGGGACTGCGGTAACTTGTAAAAACCGCTTATTCGAATCTAAGAAGGTAATCTCTGTCTCAAGTTCAAAAAGACGTGAAGCAATTTTGTCCTTTACTTCAATAAGTGAGTCGCGCTCGTGTTGCAATGCGCTTAGTTGACTCAAGTTTTCTTGGGGTGAACTACAAGCCGATAAAAGAATGATTCCAAAAAGGAAAACAGGGTTGAAACGTTTCATACACGTTGAGCTGTTTTGTTTGTAATTTAAAGATGATTTCATTGTGGTGTTTTGTGTAGTGTGGTTACGGGTTGTATTTGCCAAGTACTTTTTCGAGTCGCACCCTTGCATTCAAAAGACTGGATGCAGCATCGAGCATTTGCCGTTGGCTGTCTAGCAATTGATTTTGTGCCTGTGTAAGGTTGAGGCTAGATTCAAGGCCTTCGGAGTATTTTGTTGCGGTTCTATTAAGAATTCGTTTTGCTAGTTCTGCATTCCGAACTTGCATTTGATAACTTTCCAATCCAAACTCGTAATCCGCTTTTGCGCGCTCATATTCAATGCGCAAACCGTCTGATATTTGTGTTTTTGCGAGGTCTACCATAGCCAAATCAAAACGTGCCTGACGTACACGAGAGCTTCGTAAGCCGCTGGAAAAAATCGGCACTTGCAATCCGAGATTCCAAAATTGAGTGGGAAACCATCGGTCGGTGTTAGACGGATTGAAAGTTTGATCAAAGTAGTTTTGGCTGTAGGTATATCCTGCGCTTAGTTTGGGTAAAAACTCCATTTGCTGATTCCGCATTTGTAAAAATGCAGCGCGTTCCTGCGTTTGTATTTTACGAAAATCAATGTGGTTTTCGAGTTGAAAAGTCTCTGCTAAAACTGCTCCGCCATCATTGCTTGTTTTTGTGAGAAGTGTTTCAATAGCATCGCTCAAAACTACTTGGTCTTCGAGGTTCAATCCCATTTGATAATTGAGAAACATACGACTGATTCGCAGTTGATTTCTAATATTTAAAAGATTGTTTTCCAATGAGCTGACCAATAGTTCAAGTTGATCTGCGTCTTGCTCTTCCAAGAAGCCAGCTTTAAAAAGCTCTTGTGTTTCAAACAGGTTTTTACGCAAAAACTCTAAGTTTTCCTTTAAAATATCTTCCGTTTCGGCAAGAGTCAAAACGGCATGATAGGCCTGCGCAACCGCCTCTTGAATTTCAATTTTACTTTTTTCATAATCGCGATCCGTTAGCTCTTTCGCTACGCGAGCAGCCATTAAACCAATGATATAGGACCCGTCAAAAAGTAACTGCTGTGCGTTTACACCTGCAGAAGCAGTGTAGGGCAAGCCAAATTGCGCTTCCAAAAATTCTGGGTCATTGCCCAAAAAGTTGGGAATTACTTGCACAGGAATGTCTAAGTAGTTGTTGAAGTTGACATTACCACTAATCTGTGGCAGCCCGATTGCACGTACTTCATTCACTATTTGCTTGGTCTTTTTTACCTCAAGCTCTTGATTTTTTACACTATAAGCGTTTTTTACTGCAAAAGCTTGTGCCTCTTGAAGTGTGAAGTTTAGGTTGCTTTGGCTGTAGGCTATTGTAAAGCTAAAAAGCAACAAACCAGTGATTCGGAGTTTCATTGAGTTGACAGTTTTTGTTCTAAATAGGCAAGTCCTTTTGAAGACGCAATGCCGCGAATATGATAAATGAGATTTTCTCTAGAAAACTCTTCAATAGTATGCGAACTATTCACAAAAGTTTCTTGATCAGATAATGACAGTAGTGTTGAAAAGTATAAAAAGGCAATGATTTCCAAATTTAAATCTTTGCGATATAGCCCTGTTGCTATCCCTTTTTGCAAGTTTATTTTGGTAATGTGCAGGATGAGGTTGCGCTGTTCATTTACGGCGTAGTCATGCGTTTTAGGGTAATACTTTTTCAACTGAAACTTCAAGGCTGGATGTTGATTCTTCATGGACTCACTTGCCGCACAATCCATTGCAAAGAGTTGCTCTATTGCATTGTCATACTCTTGAATAACGGTTTCCATCATGCCACGAATGCGCGAAATGATATGCTCTGAAACACGCTGCACCAAGGCGGCCTTATTTTCAAAGTATTTGTAAATCGTTTTTTTTGAAATACCCAACTCTTTGGCTACATCGTCCATTGTCACCGATTTAATACCGAATTTGAAATACATGTTAAGGCTGCATTCCAATATTTGTAACTCCTGTTCATCCATAAGCGCTGCAAAAGTAAATACAAGGAACCTATGGAAACGAAAAAAGTTTGTAAAGTTTCCTTAAGTTTGTTTATTGTTAATCTTGGTTATTGATTTTTGGTTGTATTCGGTGACGCGTTTAAGTGGTTACCCCAATCAATAAGAACTACTTATGACTCATTTCCTTTGCTTTTGTTGTTGTGAATAGTTTAGCTTTGGAAAAAATGACGATTATGAAAAAGCAATTCTTTCTTCTTAGTTTTCTTGTTTTATCTCATTTATCCATAGCAAGTCACCTGAGCTCCGCCAATATTCATTACAAGTATATCGGGGATCAAACAGGCATAGCGCATCAATATGAGATACACATGTTGTTTTTTAGAGATGTAACAGGTGTTTCGGCTCCTAATACAATTGGGATTAGTGTTTCTTCCTCTTGCGGAGGAGGTACTTCGCTATCCTTGACAATGTTAGCTAATTCTCCGCAAAATGATGATTATTATAGAAATTGTATAGATGGTGGTAGCCCTATGTTAGTTACTGCCATATTTCATTATATGGATACCATTGTGTTAAGTGGCCCTTGTATAGACTGGACCTTTTCCTATACCTGTGGTGCTTGTCGCAATCCCCTTAACAATCGTCCACCCAATCAAACTTACTTCACAAGCGCAACCTTAAACAATACTATAGGGCCCAACTCTAGCGCGTTGATTCACAATGTTGGCAATATCTACGTATGCCCAGGACAACAGTATACTTGGCCAAAGTATTATACAGACACTGATGGTGATTCATTATTTTTTCGCCCTGGCTTGCCAAAGGTTTCAGCGACAGGTACTGTAAATACGATTGCTCCCTATAGCGTAACCCATCCCATTTCGGGGGTTTTTGCATTCGATAGTTTGAAGCCACAATTAGAATTTTTATCGTTAAACACTGGTAATTTTGGGATGTACTATTCCGTGGAGGAGTATCGAATGCATCCCGCAGGTACGCATATGGTTTTGGTTGGAAAGCGAGATTATGAATACAACCTAGTTTCTGTATCAACCGTTTGCCCGCCAAGAAGTCTTTTGCCCATCAGTCCAAACACACCAAATGCTGTTTTTGACACCGACTACAATGCACTCGTCATTGAGCATAATGCTCAAGATTCCGCTCTAACGATTGTGCTGTCGAATAGTATTCACTCCAGCACGCTGTCACCTGATGGCACCGATTTTCGTTTGAGTTTGGACAGTGTTACAAGCCTTCCCATAGTTAGCGCTGTTGCCTTAGATGCGCCAATGACTGACCAAATAACGCTGTATTTTATGGGGCCCTTTACCAAGAATGGTGTGTTTCCGCTCTATATAAAAATTGGAAATGATGGAAACACTTTGCTCTCCCGTTGTGGCTTGTATCTTGACGAATACGATACAATTTATGTCCGTGTTAGTGGAGCAGGGAGCTTGGCCACTTTGCCATCAGAAGAGGCTTCTTGCAGATTATATCCAAATCCATCTCAATCAGATTTTGTCTTTGAAACAGTGCGTAGCGGTGGCCAACTTTGTTTTTATGGCTTACAGGGTGAGTTGGTATATGAAAAAACCATTACAAATCCCCTCACTCAAATTAGCACAGAAGATATTGCGACTGGAAAATATTTCTACACATATACTGAAAATGGACAACTAACGGCAAAGGGAAAGTTTGTTAAGCTATAGCATAACGGGGTGATCCTTGTTTTGGAAGCACTTCGTTGAAGGAGATAACTTTTTCCCTGACTATTTATACAAGAAGGGCTTCCGAACGTTTCATAATCAGTAGGCACAAAGCGGATGAATTGTCTTGCATACACGCACAAAAGGTGTCTTTCTCAC
>JAIULY010000125.1 GCA_022565875.1 Schleiferiaceae bacterium
AAATAACATTACCGCAACCCCTGACCCAGAATGGGTCACATGTTTATAGCGCCCAATCGAAAAATTGCCCACCCGACCCCGAAGTGGGTCGCATCGTTTGGGAATGTTTTTTCAATGAATGCACAATAGTGGTAGGTAATGTAAAAGGTGGGTTATCCCCAACACCAGAAAGAGAAATAGCTGGATTGCTTTTTGAAGCGACATTCGATCTGATGCATGAATCATAGCACACATTTAATCTTCCCAAGAGTTTTCCTCTTTTCCCACATGGGTTTTCGAAGAGTCACTCACGAGCTGGAGGAGTGTTTGGAGCTCTTGTTTTGACAAATCCCGCCATTTTCCGGTGGGTAAGTCGAGGTGGATGTTGACAATACGCACTCGCTTTAGTTTTTTGACATCGTAGTTCAAGAATTCACACATACGTCTGATTTGTCTGTTCAGGCCTTGCGTAAGAATGATTTTGAAGGTATAAGCATTTATTTTTTCCACATGGCATTTTTTGGTTACCGTTCCCAAAATGGGAATACCACCTTTCATTTTCTGAATAAATGCCGTTGTAATGGGCTTGTCTACCGTAACGATGTATTCTTTTTCGTGGTTATTCCGAGCGCGCAATATTTTGTTGACGATGTCGCCGTCACTTGTTAGTAGAATTAAGCCCTCACTAGGTTTGTCAAGACGACCAATAGGAAAAATGCGTTTGGGGTGTTTGATGTAGTCGATGATATTGTTTCGCTCCACTTTAGTATCGGTTGTACAAACAATACCAACGGGTTTGTTAAAGGCGATATAAACGTGTGGTTCCGACTTTTTTCGGATACTTTTTCCATCCACTTTTATGACATCCGCCTCGGTAACCTTTGTGCCCATAAGTGGCAATTCCCCATTTATGGTGATGCGTTGTTCCTCAATCAATTTATCGGCAGCCCTCCGAGAGCAGAATCCAATCTCGCTTAGGTATTTGTTGATACGTATGGGTTGGTCATTCTTCATCGGGCAAAGGTCTGAAAAAATTGTGTTGTTTATAAAGCGGGTTTTTGAAGATTGATGAGGCTTTTTTTGGCTATGCTGCTTAAATCTTTCCGCACGTTTTGGGAGTAGGGAGGTTAGGAAAGGCGTGTTCCGGGACTATATTTTGATTATTCATTTTGCGATTATTTTTTTGGAGCACTAAGTTGCTCGAAGTACACACAAAGTATACACAAAGTATACGAAGGGAAACAACTAAACACATCGACGAATAAACGCATCGACGAATAGACAAAAAACGCCCCGTGACCGCCGTGATGAAAAAGAAGATTATGATTCCTCAACGTAGGGACAAAAAAAAATCCCGCAATTGCGGGATTTTTCGAGTTTAGATTTCCAATGCCTTTTCAACATTGCCATCCATCAGTTCTTCAATGGGGTTTTCCAGAGCTTTTTTCATGGCCACTAACGACCCTACGGATTCACGACCGTCGATAACACGGTGGTCGTAGCTCAACGCTAGATACATAATGGGCGCCACTTGAATACCGCCATTTTTCACTACAGGACGCTCAACGATATTGTGCATGCCTAAAATAGCGCTTTGTGGTGGATTGATGATGGGCGTAGATAGCATCGAACCAAATACGCCGCCATTGGTAATGGTAAAGGTACCTCCCGTCATTTCATCTACTGTGATGACGCCATCGCGCACGCGTGTGGCCAAGCGTTTTACTTCGTGCTCAACCCCAGCAAAGCTCAGGTTTTCTGCATTTCTGATTACGGGAACCATCAAGCCCTTGGGCCCACTCACGGCGATGCTGATATCGCAATAATCGTAAAGCACCAATTCATCGCCATCAATCATGGCGTTTACCTGTGGGAATTCTTTTAATGCCTTAACAGCAGCCAGTGTAAAGAAGCTCATAAAGCCTAAGCCAACGCCGTGCGTAGCCGCGAAACGCTCTTTGTACTGCTTGCGCAATTCAAAGATGGCCGTCATGTCTATCTCGTTAAAGGTAGTGAGCATGGCGGTTTCATTCTTTACCGAAACCAGGCGCTGTGCCAATTTTCTCCGAAGTGAACTCATGCGTTTGCGTTCTGATGAACGTTTGCCGCCTGTAGCTTTGGCGCTGCCCATGCTTGCTTTAGCTTGGATTACATCTTCTTTGGTAATGCGACCATCTTTGCCGGAGCCTTTTTGAAGCTGAATGTTCTCTTCAGCCATCAGTTTGCGAGCAGCTGGAGAAGCCGTACCCGTAGCATATGTCTTTGGTGCATCAGCTTCTTTCTTTGGCTCTTGTGGCATTGGGTTGGGCTTTTCTTCCTCCTTCGGTGCGGCGGCTTTTGGCGCGGCATCACCATCAGGAGCCTTGGCATCTGTATCGATTATACAAACTACCTGACCTACCTGCACAACTTCGCCTTCTTCGGCGATGAGCTTTATAATTCCGCTTTCTTCTGCGGGTAAAGCTAACGTTGCTTTGTCTGAGTCGATTTCTGCGATTTCTTGATCTTTCTCTACATAGTCGCCATCGCTAACTAACCATTGTGCGATTTCAACTTCTGATATTGATTCTCCCGGTGAGGGAACTTTCATTTCTAAAGCCATGGTGATTTAGGGTTTACTTTACTGTTGTTTTAAATACGTTTTCTACGGTTTGACGCTGACGAGCAACGGCGGCTTGGTTACTTCCGGATGCCGGTGAGGCACTCGCCGGAGAGGAAACCAATTCCAATCGCTCTGGGAATTGCCACAAGATATAGGTCCAAGCACCCATGTTTGCGGGTTCTTCTTGTGCCCATACTTTCGAGGTGGCTTTGGAGTATTTCGATAAAATGTTTTCAATTTGCGCAACAGGCAATGGATACAACTGCTCGATACGCACCAATGCAGTTTCTGTATCACCCAATTCTTCGCGTTTTGCTAACAATTCGTAATACAATTTGCCAGAGCAGAATACTAGTCGCTTTACTGCTTTTGGATTAGCAGCGGCATCATCGATCACTTCCAAGAATTTTCCTGAGGCTAAGTCTTCTAGTGGCGAAACAACTTTTGGATGCCGCAACAAAGATTTTGGCGACATCACCACGAGCGGTTTGCGGAATGCTAAGTGCATTTGGCGACGCAACAGGTGGAAGAAGTTTGCTGGAGTTGTGGCATTCACCACGTACATGTTTTCTTGCGCGCACAATTGCAAAAAGCGTTCGAGCCGTGCGCTAGAGTGTTCTGCGCCTTGCCCCTCATACCCGTGTGGTAGCAACATCACTAAACCATTCTGCACGCGCCACTTGTCCTCACCCGCAGAAATAAATTGGTCAATCATGATTTGTGCACCGTTGGCAAAGTCACCAAATTGCGCTTCCCATATGGTCAGGGTTTCTGGTGCTGCGAGCGCATATCCATAGTCAAAACCCAAAACTGCGTATTCGCTCAATAACGAATTGTAAATACTGAAGCGCCCTTGTTCGGCAGTGATGTTGTTTAAAAGGATAAACATCTCTTCGCTGTCTTCAGTTTTAATCACAGCATGACGATGGCTAAAGGTACCGCGCTCAACATCTTCTCCGCTCACCCGAACGTTGAATTGTTCCAGAACCAAAGAGCCGTAGGCCAATAGTTCGGCCATACCCCAATCCAAACTGTTGCGCTCAAAAACCATGTCGTTTCTGTCTGCTAGCAAACGCTTGATCTTATTAAAGAACTTCTTGTCGTCTGGCAAGGTGGTAATGGCCTTGGCAATTGTGCGCAACTTTTCAATGTCAAAACTCGTGTCAGGGCTCGATACAAAGTCTTCTAGCTGTGATTCCCGAAAGTCTTTCCAGTCTTCTTCAAGAAATGCGGTTATTTTATTTTTCTCGATTTTCTTCGATTCATCATAATCGTTTTCAAGCATTTGCTTGAATTCAACCTCCATTTCTTTTACCAACCCTTTTTCAATCACACCACCTTCCATGAGTTTTTTGTTGTAAATTTCTCGTGGGTTGGGATGCTTTGATATAAGTTTGTATAGTTTAGGTTGTGTAAAACGGGGTTCGTCACCTTCGTTGTGGCCATACTTTCGGTAGCACAACAAATCGATATACACATCTTTGCCAAACTCTTGACGGAAATCAATGGCGAAGTGAATGGCGTGAACCACCGCTTCAACATCGTCACCATTGACATGCAAAACAGGAGACAGGGTCACCTTGGCGACATCCGTGCAATAAATACTAGAGCGGGCATCTTCGTAATTGGTGGTAAAGCCGACTTGGTTGTTGATCACGATATGCAAACTTCCTCCCGTGCCGTAGCCTTTTAGCGATTCCATTTGCGCCACTTCGTACACAATACCTTGACCTGCAATAGCCGCATCACCATGAATGATTATCGGCATCACATTTTTGCGGACCGCCTCGTGCCAATTGTTAATCCGTGCGCGAGCAATACCCTGCACAACAGGAGCTACAGCCTCTAAATGACTGGGGTTAGGTGCTAAGCACAACCTAACTTTCTCACCAGAAGGGGTTTCTGCCACTGTAGTATATCCTAAGTGATACTTCACATCACCATCAAAACCAGCATCAGCAAAGGCCTTACCTTCAAATTCACTAAATATTTGCTTTCTCGGTTTCCCGAAAATATTGGTCAAAACATTCAAGCGCCCTCGGTGGGCCATCCCTACCACAAACTCCTTCACGCCTTTATCCGCAGCTCTGCACACGGCACTGTCTAACGCAGGAATCAGGGATTCCGCACCTTCAATGGAAAAGCGCTTTTGGCCAACGAATTTGGTGTTCAAAAACGATTCAAAAGAAACAGCTTCGTTGAGTTTGTGCAGAATGCGCTTCTTCTGATCGAGGTCTAAAGTGGGTTGGTTTTCGTTTTGGTGCAACCAATCTTTAATCCAATTCACCACCTGCGGATTCCGAATGTGTGTGTATTCTACCCCGATGGATTGACAATAAACGCGCTTCAAATGAGCTATTATTTCGCGCAAAGTTGCCGGAGCATCCATCCGTATCTCTTTAGCAGCCTGAAACTTCGTGTCCAAGTCTGATGAAGTCAAACCAAAGTTTTCTACGTCTAATGTTGGCGTATATTTGCGGCGTTCTCTAACAGGATTGGTAGCAGTGAACAAATGGCCTCTAGCGCGATACGCGTTGATGAGGTCAATGACCTGAAATTCTTTGATAAAGTGTTCAGATCCTTCGGTTGCGGGAGCCCCCGCTACTGTCTCTGGGGTCTTTGTAAGCGTTGTGACTTCATCTTCTCCGTATGTTTCAAGGGCGAAGTCATATCCCTGGAAAAAGGCACGCCAACTGGGCTCAATTTTATCCGGGTATTGCTGGTATTGCTGGTACAAATCGTCAATGTACGCAAGATGGGCACTACCTAAAAATGAAAACCTATCCATGTGTTTGAGTCAAAATTTTAGCGGCAAAAGTACAATAAAAAAGAATTGTAAGACGCATTTGCTTACCGAAAGATTTTGAACACTTGACTTGATTTTTTTGTGTATTTACTAATGAAAATGCAATTTGATTATGAATATGAAATTTTTTTACCTCGTTTTGTTGAATTTATCTATTTTAACGGTAAGTGCGCAATACAATCGGTTTGAAGACCCCGAGCCGAGCAAAGAAAAAATGGATAAAGCTGGGGATAAAAAGACCGATAAAGACAGCAATTTTTGGAATAATCTGCAGTATGGAGGCATCTTTGGCGCCGCACTTGGAAACGTTACTTTCATTGAAGCATCTCCAAGAGTTTTTGCTAATATCACCGAAAAAGATGTGCTAGGGATTGGAAGTACATATATTTACTATAATTTGAGAGCCTTGAATAATTTCAGTAATTCCATTTATGGTGGGCAAGTGTTTTACAGCCGTGTTATTACCGAAACCTTTTTCCTTCACACCGAAATGGAAATGTTAAACTTATTGCCAGCTAATCAATTTAACCTTGCACCTGAAGTTAGACAACGCGAGTGGGCGCCAGGTTTTTACCTTGGTGGCGGTATTCGCAGAAAAATTGATGGTATGGGCTTTTTGTACTTTTACGGCCTATACAATCTTTTATATGACAAAAACTTATCCATTCAACCCTCCCCTTGGTTAATTCGTGTTGGTGTTGCCTTTTAAACTGTTTTGAGAAACGACGTTTCGATTGTCGATTGCCGAGAGCCAAAGGGCTACCGCACAGGCTAAGTAACCTCCTCGCTTTATGATTTCAAATACGGACTCACCAGTCAGTGGTCTCACTATCGAAATCGAGAGAATCCAAAACACCGCCCAAGCATAAACGTATCGATTAGGTCTAATGATGAGAAAACAAGCAACAAGAACATCCAAAATACCAATTACAAATAATAAGGTACCTGTACTAGTGGGGGTAAATTGTAACCAATCGAGGTAAACCGTCCAACCCGGATGCTGATTGATGGCATAGTAACCGTGTCCTGCAAAGGTACTGGCTAGCCCTATTCTCAAAACCCACTGCATTAAAGGGGAAAGGTGGTAGCGTTCCGCTGGTTTCATGCTTTAGCTTCGTCTATTTTTATCAAAGCAAACACGGCGTAATTGATCATGTCAAGATAGTTGGCGCTGAGTCCTTCAGAAACCAATGTTTTTCCTTTGTTGTCTTCTATTTGCTTGATTCGCAATATTTTTTGAAAAATCATATCGGTTATGGAAGACAAGCGCATCCCGCGCCACGCCTCGCCGTAATCGTGATTTTTATTGGCCATCAATTCTTTGGCTTGTTGGGCCATGTTGTCGTACATCAATAGTGCTTGTTCGCTGTTCAAGTCGGGCTCGCTAGCAATACCTAGCTCGAGTTGTATCAAAGCAATGATGCTGTAATTTAAAACGCCAATGTATTCGCCCTCAATAGGGTCATCCACTTTTTGCGCGCCTTTTTCTTCAATGCTGCGCAAGCGTTGAACTTTTATATACAATTGATCTGTAAGTGAGGTCAGTCGCAAGGCTCGCCAAGCAGCACCGTAATCTTGTAGCTTTTTTGAAAATAAATAACGGGTTCCTGTAATTACGGAATCAAATTGCTCTTCTGTGGACTTCATTTTATATTTTTACGCGTTCATACTACTGGGGCGCTTCACTTGAAAAAATGAATGACATCAAGAAAATGGCACCCCTGAAAAATTTTGGCTAAATTATAATTAAACTCAAATACCTTGACAAACGATTTCATTACTTGCAAAGGAAAGTTGGTTTCGTTGGCATCTCCCGTAGTAATGGGGATTCTAAACATTACACCTGATTCATTTTACAGCGGCAGTAGGACTACGGATAGGCAAGTGGCGACTCATAAAGTAGCAGAAATGCTTCGTGATGGTGCCCAAATGATAGATTTGGGTGCCCAAAGTTCGAGGCCTGGAGCAGATCGTTTAACAGCTCAGGAAGAATGGGAGCGCTTGCGCAATGTTGTGCCGTACCTCACACAGACCTTCCCTGATGCGTTGTTTTCCATTGATACATTTTACGGAAGTGTAGCACAGCAGGCGATTGATGCTGGAGTGGCCCTTGTAAATGACATTTCTGCGGGTGCGCTAGATCCCACTATTTGGGAGGTTGTGGCTCAAAACCAAGTGCCCTACATTATAATGCATATGCAGGGTGATCCACAAACCATGCAGTTGTCACCAAAATACGAGGATGTAACCGCAGAAGTCGTCCTTGAGCTTTCAGAAAAAGTGGCAAGGCTTCGGGCCAAAGGCATCAGCGATATCATTGTAGATCCGGGATTTGGTTTTGGGAAAACCATCCAACACAATTATCAATTACTAAAAAAACTTCACCAATTACAGGTGTTAGGTTGTGCTGTTTTAGCCGGGGTCTCTAGAAAGAGTATGATATACAAAGTATTGGATGTTCAACCAGAAGAAGCACTCAATGGAACAACAGCAGTGCATATGGTAGCCCTGCAACAAGGCGCAAAAATATTGAGAGTACACGATGTAAAACCTGCTGTTGAAGTGGTTAAGTTATATTCACAAATACAAAACGCTTGATGGATTTTATTCACTTTAGAGTTGTTGACCTGGTCGATATTATTCTTGTGGCCTTCCTGCTGTATCAAGTGTATGCCTTGATTCGAGGGACGGCGGCATTGAATATTTTTATCGGGGTGGCCGCAGTATATTTGTTTTGGAAATTAGTGGAGTTCCTTCAAATGGAGTTGCTCTCTGAGATTTTAGGGCAATTTCTTGGGGTGGGTTTCATAGCGCTAATCGTGGTTTTTCAACAAGAAATTCGAAAGTTCTTGTTGCTCATCGGCTCCGCGAATTTTCGTCGTCGTCGCCGATTTTTAGCGCAGTTGAAATGGCTTCGTGCTTCAGAAAAGGTTATTGATTCAGATGTTATTGTAGCTGCCTGTAAGCGTTTTGTCGACAGCAAAACAGGTGTCCTTATAGTTTTTTCGCAAGATATGCCCCTCTCTATGTATACACAATCAGGCGATTTGATCAATGCCAATATATCCGTTCGATTGTTGGAGAGTATTTTTCATTTTTCTAGTCCGCTTCATGACGGTGCGGTGGTGATTGCTGATGATAAAATAGTTGCAGCAGGGGTAATCCTGCCCTTGACGGAGCGCGATGATTTGCCGTCGCGTTTAGGCTTGCGGCACCGTGCTGCGGTGGGGATTACCGAAAAAACAGACGCCGTAGCACTCGTGGTTTCAGAAGAAACAGGAACCATTTCTATTGCAAAAGGAGGTGAATTACAATTTGTAACAGCAAATAATTTAAAGAAGGAACTCGATGAAATTTTAAAATCGTAATTTTCATCGCCCCCTGATTTTCGAATAAAAGTG
>JAIULY010000126.1 GCA_022565875.1 Schleiferiaceae bacterium
AAAATGCCTCCCGTACCTTGCGGTTGGTATTCCAAAATACACGCGCCTGCACCATCAGAGAAAATCATGGCGTCTCGGTCGTGATGGTCGAGTACACGTGAGAGGGTTTCTGTTCCAATAATCAATGCGCGGTTTCCTAGTCCCGCTTTGAAAAAAGCGTCCGCGTGAATGATGCCTTGCACCCAACCGGGGCACCCAAATAGCAAATCGTATGCAATGCAATTGGGATTGGCAATGCCCAATTTTGCCTTTATACGCGCCGCCAAACTCGGTAAAATATCCGTTTGAATGGTGCCGTGTGTTACGTCGCCAAAATTATGAGCAACAATGATGTGGTCTAATGTTTCTTGGTCAATTTGAGCGTCGGCAATGGCCTTCTGTGCCGCATCAAATCCCAAATCAGAAGCATTTAAGTCATCCGAAGCGTATCGCCGCTCCTCTATTCCTGTGATTTCTTTGAATTTTTCTTGAATGATTCCGTCGGGATTTTCAATGACGGAACCGTCAGGTTGATGAAAGGTTTCTGCATGAAATGCAGCATTGGTTTTTATCACAGTGGGGATGCAGGCTCCCATTCCAATAATTTTCGTAGCACTCATGTTTATTTTTTTTTCAAAGGTATTTAAATTATTTTGAAAACTGTTTTGTAATTCATGTAAATTTTTGTGATTTAGTTGGTTTTATAGGGTTGTGTTTGTTTTCTGTGAAATAGATTATTTTGGGTTTTTGTGAGGTTTGCTAAGGTTTCGTCACCTTATCGCATGTTTGTGATTTACTTGTTTTTGGCATGCAAAAGCGCCGTACCTTTGTCAAAATTTTTACAACTATGTTTCCAAAGTTCTTATTAGGTGATAACACCGACCAGCCCGATGAAATTTATATCATTCACACGGAATTCCCTCGCTTTATCTACAATCCGGAATCGGAAGAATTAGATATGTTTGATGATGTAGATACAGAAAGTGAAGAGGAAGAAGTTACTACCGAGGTAGCCAAATTGTTGGAAGAAGCGCTATCGTTTTATGAGCGCGAAATAGATCGCTACGATCAATTGGAAGAAGAAGACGATGCTCAAAATGAAAACAAAGAGGAAAAGGCGTAATTTACCCCTTCCTGTTTAGGCATACACCCTGGCTGTTGCCGGGGTTTTTTTATGTTATTTTTTGAAATAAAGTAAATTAATGAAGTGGCAACTCGCTCACAAAGAGCAATACAGAAAGAACTTTAACCTCGCATATCCTGTCATGATTGGGTCGTTGGGGCAAAACTTGGTGATGTTGGCGGATAGTATTATGGTGGGACAAACGGGACATATCCCTTTGGCTGCTGTTTCGCTTTCTAATAGCTTGTTTTTTGCGCCTACGGTTTTTGGTATGGGTATCGCTTACGGGATAACGCCCTTGGTGGCCAACGCTGAGGGTGCGGGCGAATCTGAAAAGTCGGTGCGCGTGCTGAAAAATGGATTGCTTATTGCCGTTGGCGCCGCACTTTTTCTCGGTTTGGCCGTTTTCGGCCTTGCTCAAGTTATGGAACTTATGGGCCAAGAGCCTGAAGTCACGCGTGCTGCTAAACCCTACCTCTACATTCTTATCGCTTCCATTTTGCCTTTCATGCTCTTCATGGCCATGAAGCAATTTGCAGAGGGACTGCTCGATACCAAAGCGGCTATGCGTGTGAGCATTACGGCAAATGTTATTAATGTGGTGCTCAATTATGTGCTGATTTTTGGTAAGTTGGGTTTTCCCGAACTCGGGCTTATTGGTGCTGGGTACGCCACTTTGATTTCTAGGATATTTCAGGCCATTGCCATGGCGGGATATCTTTGGTACTTGCCCAAATTTGACAGTTACAAAACACTTTGGAAAACCACGGTTATCAAGTTTCGCTATCTCAAGGATGTGTTGAAAATTGGAGTGCCAACGGGCTTACAGTCTATATTCGAGGTCAGTGCTTTCGCTATGGCGGCCATTATTATCGGAACCATCGGCGCAAAAGAGCAAGCTGCCCATCAAATTGCGATTTCGTTGGCCTCTATGAGTTATATGTTGGCCCACGGCATGGCTGCGGCGGCTACCATTCGTGTGAGCAATCAGTTGGGTATGCGCGATTATCCACAACTTAAACTCGCTATGCGCACTATTTTCCGAATGATTGTTTGGATGAGTATCTTTTTCGGTCTGGCCTTTGTTGCACTGCGCTACTTTTTGCCTGGGCTCTTTACACAAGACGCAGAGGTAATACAAATTGCGAGTGTACTACTCGTTGTTACGGCTTTCTTTCAACTATCTGATGGCGTGCAGGTTGTTGCTCTCGGCGCGCTCAGAGGCTTTTCTGATGTGAAAATCCCAACGTGGATTACCTTGATGGCGTATTGGGCCATCGCCTTGCCTCTGGGCTTTGTGCTAGGGAAGTACACCTCCCTCGGTCCAACGGGTGTCTGGTTGGGTCTGGCGTTGGGATTGAGTGTGGCTGCTGCGCTACTTTGGCATAGGTATACCGTAAAAGCGGCGGCACTCAGGTAGTTAGTTGCGCTTCTGCTTGGGTTTTGGGTTGTTGGGCGGTGTGATAATGTCACTGGTAATGGATACATCTGTCTCCAATTCCCAGCCTTTTTTTCGCCATATCAAGGCATCGTAGGTGAAGTCCGGACCGTAGTTGTCATAAAAGCCTTTTAGTGCGGCATCTGGTGGCGAAACGTGATCTATCAAAATGCGCTTGTTTTTCTCTTCGTGGCGTATCGACGCCGTTACTTCGTTTTTATATTTCATGATAAGCCGTTGAGGTGCTTTGTAATATCTCCGATCGTTGAAGTTTTCTATCATGAAAATGCTCGCGCCAAATTGCGGCTCATCACCCTCAAACCACAATACGTCAACGACTTTCTGATGCACATTGCTCAAGTCGGGGTGAAAACCGAGTAGGGTGTAGTAAACGCTTTTCCCTTGTTTGACTTTAATGATGTCATAATAAATGGCACCATACCAACTGTCGGCTTCTACTTGTTTGTATTCGGGCTCCTCTAACAAATAGGCGTTGTCTTCTAAAGTAATGACTTCAAAAATGCGCTTGCCTGTTTCTTGAAGCAAAAATCCATAAAAGTGATTGCGCCCACCTTTCAATGGCATCAAATAGGTGAAGATGCGAAAATTATTATCGGGACTTGTAATGGATGAAACGTTGCGAATGGCGGAAAAATCGGCTGTCATGGCATCGTCGCTAAGCAGTGCTTCGTACAGCAAGCCGTCAAAGGTTTCTTGATATTCTCGACGCTGATCTTCTGTTGGTGCCTCAATCATGTGCTTACCCAGCACATTTAGGGTGTCAATAAAGTCTTTTACGGTGGAGGTGGCCTCTTGTGCAATGCCTAAATAACCCGTTAAAAGTAGGGTCAGCGTGAAGAAAGTTTTACGAATCATAGTGATACTATATGTACTGTATGGGTTCAAAACGCAAAGGTGTTGTTTTTGGTGCATGTATAAATGGCATATTTTATTTTCTCGGGCCAAAATTAGGCTAAAGATACTTTCTGATTAATGTTTTTCTTGGCAATACTCTGGCTGCTTGCTGGCGGTTTTTGCAGCTTTCACTAGGGTGGTAGCCACTATGCAGCAGCACAGGCCACATGACCGTCATTGCTGCAAAAAGGTTTTGTTGTTTAAGCCCGGTCAAATTGTATTTTTACCACCTCGCTCAGGCGGTCATATATATAGGGTCTTGAAAACGGCAAATCTAAATGTGTTATGAAGCATCTTTACAGCATTCTCTTTTTCGCTATATCGCTACTGGCTGTTGCGCAGTCAAATTTCCAATCGTTTAAAATTGTAGACAACAAAGGCGAACCTGTCCCCGGTGCTGTTTTGCTGGTGGAGGGTTTTGCACAAGCTTTTGAGGCAGATGTCAATGGTTTCATAGCAACGGTGCCATTGACCGCACTTACAGCGGGTAAAACGATAGTTGTTCAAGCCGCTGGTTTCGATAGGTATTCATTAAATATATCCTCGCAACTACCCAATCCCTTTCGCATTATACTAAAAGCCAAAGTGCCTGAAAATTTACAAACCATTGTGGTGAGCGCCGGTAAATTTGAACAACGGGTGGAGGAAACAACTGTGTCGCTTGATGTGATTCAACCTTATTTGGTGCAAAGCAAAAACCCCCTAGACATTCAAGGTACCTTTGACCAAAGTCCCGGAATAAATGTCACCGACGGACAGGCCAATATCCGAGGAGGCAGCGGGTGGAGTTACGGCACGGGCTCTAGAGTATTGGTGATGGTGGACGATATGCCCATGATTTCTGCGGATGCCAACCAAGTGCAATGGACACTCATTCCCTTTGAGGTCTTACGACAAATGGAGGTGATCAAAGGGGCGTCGTCTGCACTGTATGGAACGTCCGCGCTCAATGGCATCGTAAACATTCGCACCATTGACGCTACGGAAAACCCAAGTGGGAATGTCACCGTTTTTCAAGGGGTGTATGATAGTCCTTCGCAGTTTGCCATTGGCGAAAGCCCAAGAGGCGTAACCGGAACGACTTTCAATTATACCGAAACCAAAAAAGGCGTAGCGATGGTGCTGAGTGGTAATTTGCTAAACGACAATGGCTTTGGATTTGAGCAATTTGAACGTCGTGGACGGTTGCATGCCAAATTGGATTATAACTCCAAAAAAATTGCGGGCCTCTCTTATGGCCTTACCGCCAATGCTATGAATCGTGCCTCTAGCAATACCTTACTATGGCAGTCTTTTGACCAACCCTATGTCCCTCTCGACTCTGCAGCAACGCTCACCACCGGTTGGGACTACTACATCGACCCCCGCATCGCATTCCGAAAAGGCAATGGCAAGCACACCTACAAGGGCCGTTATTTGGCGGTAAACAACAATGCACGTAGTCCAACCCAAAATTTTGAAAACTACAGCCAACTGTATTACAACGAATACCAATACCAGCATTTCTTCAAGAACGGACCAGTCCTCACCGGGGGCGGGGTGGCCTCTTTTGGGCAATCGGATGGCGTACTTTTTGGCGGAGAATACGCGACAACCAACTATGCGGCTTATGCACAGGCAGATTATCGCTACAAGTGGTTGAGTAGTTCGTTGGGTGTGCGGTATGAGTACTTTGCCATTGAAGACCGCACCTTTCAGCGTCCTGTAGTGCGAGCCGGATTGAATGCGCAATTGGCGAAAGCCACCTTTTTGCGCGCCTCTTATGGCGGTGGTTTCCGTTTTCCCTCTATTGCAGAAATGTATACCTACACCAATGTGGGCAACATCTTTATATATCAAAATCCGGAGTTGGAGCCCGAGGCGGGCTTTAGTGGTGAGGTGGGCATTAAGCAAGGTTTTCAGTTGGGCCGCCATTGGAAAGGCTTTTTTGATGCTGCGGCCTACATCATGGAATATGAAAACATGATGGAATTTTCTTTTGCGCAATGGCAAGCCCCAAATCCCGCGATGAACGATTTGGGTATCGGTTTTAAAAGCGTGAACGTCGGGCCTACGCGCATTACGGGCTTGGAAACTACCCTTTCAGGAATGGGCACCATTCGCGACGTTGTAGTGCGATTTATCGGAGGGTACAACTACAGTTTGCCCGTTGCCCTCGATCCTGATAACGCCTACGCGAACAATTTTACAGGCGCGCCCATTACTTATACAAACAGTAGCTCCAATGCTGAAAATAACATCCTCAAATACCGCTATCAACATTTGGTAAAAGCCGATTTACAACTCGATTACAAGCGCTTTTTTGTGGGGTATAGCGTGCGTTACAACAGCTTTATGCAGAATATTGATGAAATTTTTGAGGGACAGCTCATTGCATTTTTGTTGCCAGGGGTTGGCATTCGCGAAAGCCGTGAATCTACCCCCAACGGCGATTTGGTGATGGACGCGCGAGCTGGATACAAATACAATGACAAACTCCAATTTTCAGTGATAGCCAACAATATCACCAACCGCATTTACTTCCCGCGTCCGGCCATGATTGGACCACCGCGATTATTTATGATTCAATTGCAATACCAATGGCGCTAACCGCTACGAACAACACACAAATTTCCAATATCCTCAAAGAGTTGCAACCCAAGCTCTCGGGGCAAGTTTACACCGATGACTTGATGCGCGCCCTTTACGCCACTGACGCTTCTGTGTATCGGGAGTATCCCGCTGGCGTGGCCTACCCAAAAGACGAAGCAGACATTGTCGCCATTGTCGCGTTTTGCAATCAGCATCGCATCCCCATTATACCCAGAGCCGCAGGCACGTCACTCGCTGGCCAGTGTGTGGGGACAGGACTGGTAGTGGATGTGTCGCGTTACATGACCCGTGTGCTCGATTGGAATCCGGAAACGGGCGTGGTGTGGGTGCAGCCCGGCGTAGTCCGCGATGAGCTCAATGCGCTGGTGGTACAGGACGGCTGGTTCTTTGGTCCCAATACCTCCACTGCAAACCGCTGCATGCTAGGTGGCATGGTAGGCAATAATTCATCAGGAAGCACCAGTGTTAAGTACGGTGTAACGCGCGACAAGGTGTTGGCCATTCGGGCGGTTTTGGCCAATGGCGACGTGCATGAATTTGCTGCACACAACCAAAACTATGAGCCACACCCAGTAGAAAAGGCCCTGCTGGAATGGGCCGCTGACCCTAGCCTTTGTGAAGAAATGCAAACGCAATTGCCCAAGTCCAGTATCCACAGAAGAAATACAGGCTATGCCCTTGAAGCCCTTGTGCCCAACTGGGATGCCAAGGGAAAAGAAAGCACCATCAATATAGCAAAGTTGCTTTGTGGTAGCGAGGGTACATTGTCTATTAGTACGGCAATACAACTGCAACTCGACCCCTTGCCGCCTGCGCACATGGTGCTGCTTGCCGCTCATTTTTACAGCATAAGCGATTGCATGAAAGCAACTGTACAAGCCATGCAACACGCGCCATACGCTTGTGAATTGATGGATAAAACCATATTGGACTGTACCAAAGAAAACATTGAGCAGCGCGAAAATCGCTTTTTTGTTGCAGGCGATCCTGCGGCGATTCTGATTTTAGAAATGCGAGCCGATACAGCCGCACAACTAGAAATCGAGGTTGCAGCGTTGGAGGCTACGTTAAACAATCACACGGCTGCGTATAGTACGGTACACATTGCCGCTGAAGATGCCGCAAAAGTATGGAACCTGCGCGCAGCCGGTTTGGGTCTTTTGGCCAATTTGCCAGGCACCCAAAAAGCATTGGCTTGTATTGAAGATACGGCTGTAGCGCTAGAAGATTTACCCGCATACATCGAAGAATTTGAGGCCTTGATGCGGCAATTTGGACAAAAAGCGGTGTACTACGCCCACGCCGGCGCTGGCGAAATCCATTTGCGCCCCATACTCGATTTGCGGACAGAAGCGGGATTGCGGCACTTTCGAGAAATCAGTGCCGCATCCGCTGCTTTGGTGAAAAAATATCGCGGATCACTCTCAGGAGAGCATGGAGATGGCCGCGTGCGCGCGGAGTTTTTACCCGATATGGTAGGTGCGCGCTTGTATCGAGTGTTTTGTGATATCAAACAACTTTTTGACCCCAATGGGATTCTGAACCCCGGGAAGATTGTTGCCGCTGCGCCTATGGACACCCAACTCCGCGAAGATCCCGACCACCCTTTGGTGCCAATGACTACTTTTATGCACTTTGGTGGCGCTACTGGCTATCATGCAGCAGCAGAAAAATGCAACGGAAGCGGAGATTGTAGAAAATTGGCGGGCAATGGCACCATGTGCCCGTCTTACCAAGCCACGCGAGAAGAAAAACATACCACAAGAGCACGCGCCAATGCACTGCGCGAGTACATTCGCAACGCCGATACGCGAGAAAAGGCCATGGCTAATCCCGACCTGAAAGAAGTGATGGAGTTGTGCATCAGTTGCAAAGGATGTAAGCGCGAATGTCCGAGCAACGTAGACATGAGTACACTCAAAGCCGAGTGGCAGTATCAATATTATCAAACTCACAATAGGCCACTGCGCGATATCGTTTTTGCCCAGTTAGACCGCATTAGTCCCATTGCGTCATTCTTTGCGCCATTGGCTAATGCACCCCAACGCGTGCCATTGTTGCGCAGGTGGTTGCAGCAAAGTTTGGGCATTAGCGAAAAGCGCCAACTACCCGAATTTGCCGGAAAAACGTGGCTCGATTACTACCACAAACACCGACAGGCCAAGACACCGCCATCGCCCAAGGGGAAAGTGGTGCTATTTTTTGATGAATTCACAAATTTTCAAGATGTCAATGTGGGTATTGCAGCCTTGAAGCTGTTGTGGTATTTGGGATATCAAGTACTTCACATACCACACGTAGGAAGCGGCAGAGCACAGCTCAGCAAAGGATTTTTAAAAACCGCCCGCAAACGAGCCGACGCTAATGTGAAAGCTTTTTCAAGGGCCATCTCAGCCGATGTGCCACTCATTGGGGTAGAACCATCAGCCATTTTGAGTTTTCGAGACGAATACCCCAAGCTCGTAAGCGAAAAACTGCGCGATAAAGCCACCGCATTACAGCCACATTGTTTGCTTATTGATGAATTTTTGGCGCAAGAATTAAAGGCAAAGCGCCTGACAGCGAAAGACTTTCCGCAAGTTCAGGGTCATGTGCAGTTGCACGGCCATTGCCACCAAAAAGCCATCAGTACCTTGCGATACACCAAAGAAATACTTCAGGCAGCAGGCCTCACCACCACGTTGATTCCCAGCGGTTGTTGCGGTATGGCGGGGAGTTTTGGGTATG
>JAIULY010000127.1 GCA_022565875.1 Schleiferiaceae bacterium
CATACTCTGCTTCAAAATCGTAGTTAAAAATCAAATCATACACTGCTGTACCGCAGTTGGCTACTAGGTAGGGGCCGGCGGCATCGGTTAGTTCATTGACATACAATTCTGGAGGTGTGGGGTAATATAGAAAATGTACCCAAACATCTTGCTCGCTGTAGCCTGTAAGGTATTCCCCGTTCCAAAATCCCATCGGATCTGTATCGGAAACCCAAAACTCAAAGAACACACGGTATTCTCGGTTACCTATGGGTAGGGCTATGCTATTGCCATCGATAAAAAAATCGTATTGTCCCTCTAGGTTCGAATAGGAATCTTGTTGCACAATTTGCCAGTTTGGGTTGGCTTTGGTACCTGCATTCACTTCAAGTGTAATGTCCAACCGGCCTTCTTGCGGTCCATTTTCACTGTATGCTTGCAGGTGGGCAAATTTGCCACACAGATCTACGTCAATAACCTGTAATCCCGTAAACCAAGTAATGCCAGCTTTCAGCGGGGAGGCAGCGAAAAATAGAAATGCTACAAGTGAAACAATACCCCACTTTGAAATCCTTTTTATAGTTAAAGATTTACTTTTTAGGGGGGGGGTAAAACGCCCCTCTTTGTTTTGATAAAGTACATACTTTGTCATTTTTGAAAAATTTAAATTAATAATGCCTCAAATTTAGTCTTTTTTTAGACACAAAACCCTACGTTGGGAAAAAATCATCGGAAAACAAATAAAATAGCTTATTCACTTTATACAAACGCACAGCTGCCCTAGCTATTCTCAAAAACAAAAAACATCAAATACTTCATAAAAAGGGTTACATAGGGCGTTTTTTTACCGAAATTGCTACACCCTCTTCCACATTTTTTCTAATAACTCTCAAATGACGGTTGAAAAACAACTTTTGTCCTCCTCCAAAAAGTTCCTTTCTGCCAAACGCTGACTTGTTGAGGCACAAACAACGCTTGGCGGTCCAAAAAGAGAACGAGAACGAAAACGCGCCATCCAAATGGGTTCCCCGCCCAACTTCTAAAAACTACTTGCACATAATCCAAAAAAAGCTTGCAATCAAAAGTAGAGCGATAGGTTTTTTTAGCAAGCATTGATTTTGCCCATTAAAAAAAATGCTCACAACCTCTTAGTGCTGTAGTTTTTTACAACAATAAGTGCTTGTGAGCAAGTCTTTGAAAGAAAGATAGTCGTTAAGACTATCTCCCAAAAAGTTTTTTGAAGAACCCTTTGATACCCTTGGGTTCGGCGGAGGCAATTTTTTGACTTTTGGATGCGCCTCTGTTATTGTTTGCCTTGCGTCCCTTATTGGCATCTGGAGTGCTTTTGTTTGCATAAGGATTCGAAGATCTATTTGAAGTACTGCTAGTGCTGCCACTGGAAGTTGAGGTATCTTTTTGCGGTTGACTTCTCCTTCTCATTGGCCGCTTTGGTCGCTCACCGCTAGGTGTAGAGGTGGTCTCGCCATTTGGGCGTCGTCGTTGTGGACGTTTTTTTGGGCGATCTGCTTGGGGTGCTGCATCGGTATTTGCCGCAGCTTTGCCCTCTACGGGGGTTGCACCCACATCAGTACTTGCTGGCTTCTTGCGGCGCGACGGTTTTCTGCGCTTGGGTTTTGGTTTTGCTTCGGGGGGCGTAGCGTCTGCGGCAGTATTTGCTACCTCCAGATTAGCCGCTGTGGGCGTTTCAGCTGTTGCCTTACTTGCTGCCTCAGCTTTGAGCTTGTGTCTTGAGGGTTTAATCGGGCGTTTGTTATTGTCAACAGTTGTCTTCTCATCAGAAGGCGCCGCATCAGCAGATTTCGCAGCTGGTTCTGTGTTTCCTTGAGGTTTTCTCCGATTTTTTTGCTGTGGCTTACGCTTGTTGCGTTGGCCACCATTCTGCGATGAACCCGGGCTCCAACCTGGGGCTTCTCCAAGCTCGGCAGGAGGGGTTTCTTTCTCCAATTCACGTTCTATCAGCGCTTCAATGCTTTGAAATTTGCGCATGTCTGCCGGGTTGATCAATGTTATGGCCTCGCCTTCTGTAGCTGCACGTGCCGTACGTCCGACGCGATGCACATAATCTTCCGGGTGATTGGGTACATCAAAATTTATGACCAATTCTATTCCCTGAATATCAATGCCGCGGCTCAATACATCTGTAGCTACCAGCACTTTTAATTGGCGGGCTCTAAATTTCAGCAGTAAATCTTCGCGTTCCTTTTGTTCTAGGTCAGATGAAATACCTTCAGCAGCGTAGCCTCTTTTGTTGAGCAATCGCACCACCTCAGAAACCTTACTTTTTCTGGAGCAAAAGACCAAAATACTATCGCGCTTTTTCTCTTCGAGAATAGCATCAATAAGCGGGAGTTTTTGATTGTCGTGTGTTAAGAATGCCCGTTGCGTAACTCCTTCAGCAGGCTTTGAGATACTCAAATTAATTTCGTGTGGATTTTCGTGCAACATTTTGATTGCCAAACGACGGAGTTTGGGTGCCATTGTGGCACTAAACAAAAGACTTTGGCGCTCTTTAGGGCATGCGTCGATAATCTTTTCAATGTCGTCAATAAACCCCATGTCGAGCATTCTATCGGCTTCATCCAAAATCAAAAACTTGAGTTTACTGAAGTCAACATAGCCCATTTTCATGTGCGCCATCAATTTGCCCGGTGTAGCAACAATGATTTGTGTACCATTAGAAAAAGCTTCTTTTTCTTTTGAGAATTCCGACCCCGAACCACCTCCATAGACGGCAGCAGAATTGGCATTAGTAAAGTACCCCAATCCCTGAATTTGCATTTCAATCTGAAGGGCAAGCTCTCTTGTCGGCGTGATAATCAACGCGATAACACCGTCTTTTTTGTCAGGATTCCTGGCTATATAATCCAATATAGGGAGCACAAAAGCACCTGTTTTTCCAGTGCCCGTTTGCGCACAGGCAATTAAATCTCTTCCGGTAAGTACTGCTGGTATGGCTTCTTGCTGAATGGGGGTAGGACTTTCGAAGCCGGCATATCCCAACCCTTCTAAAAGACTCTCATGGAGTCCAACTTGTGTAAATGTCATAAAACGAACTCTAATCTTCCTTCTTCTATTGTTTTCTGTAAAGAAGGTTGTGGTGATAAATCTTGTTACGCACTTCTATTTCTAAGAGAATGGAAGCTGCGGTACTCCATTGCAAAAAAGTTTCCAAGGCTTTTAAGGTAAGTAACTAGGGCATTTACAACTCTTTTATTCTGTATACTGCCAAGCTTACCTTGCAAAAAAATTACCCCACAAAGATAAGCGCATAATTGGAATAATGTTACTTATCGGTATTAAGTTTACGAAATCAACAGATTACCCCTTGGTTAGGTGTGGTACTGCTTGGTTGCTTTGCGGGTTCCATGCCATTAATTGCAAGGCATTCCCATCAAAAACGGCATAGGTGAAATATTGAATCCAATCGCCCAAGTTGATGTAAGTGCTGTTTTCGTTTAATGAAATCTCCAACGGCAAATGGCGATGTCCAAAAATAAAATAATCAATCGATTGTTCTTTTAATACTTCTTTGCTGTACACCACGAGCCACTCCTTGTCTTCACCTAGAAATTTAGCATCAGCGTCACCCGTTTTTTTACGACTTGATTTGCTTGAAAAATCGGCCAACCCAATACCAAAATTGGGGTGTAAGCGCGCAAAAAGCCACTGTGAAAAAGGATTTCTGAATATGCGCTTTATAAATTTATAGCCGTAATCACCGGGACCTAGGCCATCACCGTGACCAATGTAGAACTTTTTCGTACCCAATTGACGAACAATGGGTTTGTGGTAAACCGTACAACCAATTTCAGAGGGCAAATAATCAAACACCCACATATCGTGGTTGCCTGTAAAAAAGTGTATGGGAATGCCTTTATCTGATAGTTCAGCCAATTTACCCAGTGCGCGCACAAACCCTCTTGGTACTGCTTTTTTGTATTCAAACCAAAAGTCAAACAAATCCCCTACAATGAAAAGTTCTTCTACATCGCTTTCGATGTGGTTTAACCAATTCACAAAAGCTTTTTCGCGAACCAAGCTGGCCGCCGCATTGGGCGCCCCTAGGTGCAGGTCGGATATAAAATAAGTGTTCTTTTGCATGCGGGCGCAAAGATAACGCGTTTAGGGTGCACATTTCGAAGCAAAAAAAAGAGCGTACCAAAGCACGCTCTTTTTTTTCAGTTTTATTGTCATTGAAACGAATCAATTCACAATTACGCGCTCGTGAAACGATTTTTTACCTGCGTTCACTACCAAAATATACATCCCTGGCGACAAATGACCGGTTTCCAACTGAATGGTTTTGCGGCTTCCTTCAATTAGGTGGTTTTCGTTCAGCACACTTTTTCCCGTCATATCCGTAATGGTAACTTCCGCCTTGCGTGCTTGGATATTTTCTAGTCGAATGTTTAGGAAGTTTTTCACAGGATTTGGACTCCAAGAAATTGCAGCAGTCAAATCGTTTTCTGTACTTATAGAAGCAGCTGCGGGGATAAGTTGAAATGTTTCCGTGTAGGTAGCATCTCCATTCCGACCACCATCGCCATTGGCAAAATTAACAGCTACGTACACAATAGCCGTATCCGTAGTGGTGCCGCTATTCCATTCAAAAGTCCAACTTTGTCCTGCCGCCGTTGCTACTCGAGAGTTAAAAGTATGCGTTACAAAGGTGTTGGCAAAATTGGTGTTGGTGGTGTTATTTGGGCTATTTAAGGAGCCCAAAAAATTGCCATTACCATCTTCAACACTAGCAGAAAAGCCAATTACAGGATGAGTAGCGCCATTGCTATTGGCATTGATGGTGAATGCGTACGTTGTGTTCGTCTCAAATCCTGTGGCGGGGATATCTGTATCAAGCGTTGCATTCTGTGTGCTAATGGCAGGGCCTCCTGCATGACATCCAGCGGTGGCGCACGTACGGTTATTGCTAGCCTCAGACCCCGAGTGACCTTGAGGTGCTCCACTAGATGAGCTGTATATAGAAGTGGTTGCGATGGCCAATAATGCGCCAGTAATGACAAGTGCTAACGGAGTAATTTTTTTCATAATCTTATTTTTAATGGTATACGCAAAGAAAAGACATTTGGATTTTAAACCACAGCTTTAATAGATTGTTTTTGCTGTTGATTCACTTGAAAAGTATTTTGGAGAAACGAGTTAGTAATTTTCATTGAGCGGCACGGCTTAAATTTCTATTTTCGCACCCATAAAAAAAGCTGCATCCCTTGAAGGTATATCATCATTTACAACAATTTGAAAAATTAGAAAACGCCGTAGTTACTACCGGCACATTTGACGGGGTGCATTATGGGCATCGCAAGATTTTAGCCCGTTTGAATGAGGTAGCAGTAAAAAATGGCGGTGAATCCGTTTTACTGACGTTTCATCCGCACCCTAGAATGGTTTTACAACCAGATTTAGACATTAAATTAATTACCACCTTAGAAGAAAAGATCGCCTTACTAGCGGAAACAGGCTTACAGCATCTCATCATACACCCCTTCACCCGCGAGTTTTCGAGGACCCCCTCAGAGGAATTTATTCGCAATATATTGGTAGAACAAATAGGCGCCCGCAAGCTGGTTATTGGTTATGATCATCATTTTGGCAAAAACAGAGAAGGTAGTTTTGAGCACCTAAAAGCCTACGGTCCCACGTATGGCTTTGATGTGGAGGAAATACCCGAGCAAGACATCGAAGAAGTAGCCGTGAGTAGCACCAAAATCAGAAAAGCGCTAGAGGATGGCGATGTAGCAACCGCCAGCACCTTCCTCGGACGTCCTTTTTCCTTGTCGGGCAAGGTGGTTACAGGCGCACAAATTGGGCGTCAAATTGGCTTCCCTACGGCCAATATTCAATGTGCCAACTCTGAGAAAATACTCCCAGCCGACGGTGTTTATGCCGTCCGGTGCCGCATAAATGGCGAACCAACCCATCGCAAAGGCATGGCCAACTTGGGGATTCGTCCGACAGTAAATGGCGCAGACCGAAAGCTAGAAGTGTACTTATTCGATTTCAAGGGCAACTTGTATGAAAATCAAATAGAAGTTTCTTTTTTAAAACGCATAAGAGAAGAACGACAATTTACAGACTTAGACAGTTTAGTTGTACAAATACACATAGACGAGGAAGCCGTGAAAAAATATTTTGCTCAGATATAGTAAAGCACTTTATTTACACACAAGTCATAAACGACGAAATAACCTTCTTTTTCGTTAAATTCATTAAGTTGCATTTATCAAGATAATTGTGGATATATCATAAATTTGTGGGGAAAGAAATTTTTCAACAACAATTTAAATAACATCCACATGAAAAAAATTTACCTCTATTTAGGTTTACTGAGTTGTTTTCTGGCATTTGGTCAAGGTACGGTTATTACCTCACCACCGCTCACGGCGAACAATGGTCAACAAGGCGTTACTTTTGAGGTGGAGAGTTCTGTTCCAATAATCATCACCGAGATTGCTAACACGTATAATACTGGAGCTCAAACAACATCTGTTTGGATGCGTACTGGTGGTGTTCAAAGCACACCTGGGACTCCGCCCAACATAAGTGTAGCAAATGGTTGGACGCAAATTATCACAAACGCAACCGCCACGGGGAATAACACTACGCCAGTGACCATTCCTGGAGGCCCGTACAGCATTGCCATCCCGGCGAATACACCTGTGGGCTTTTTTATTGAAGGTGGATTGCGTTACCAATCGCATACAGGCCCACCTGATGTTTTTTCGGATGGGACATTAACCATCCGCACAGGAACAAACTTTGGCTACGGCGGGAGTGCACCAAGCCCTGCGTTCCACCCACGTCAATTTTTGGGCGAGGTAACCTACATGTTAGCTGGCCCGTGTACCGCACCACCCACAGCAGGAGCCACACAAGCAGCAGATACCACCATTTGCGTTGGCAATACTACACGTGTTAGTCTTACAGGGGGTACAGCAGGTATGGGACAAACCTACCAGTGGGAGAGTTCAACGGATAACATCACGTGGACTACCATGGTAAACGACACACTTCCTGCGGTTGACGTTACCCTAACTGCGAGCACCTATTTTCGTTGTCAAGTTACTTGTAGCGGACAAACAGATGCCTCTACCCCGTTGTTAGTCAATGCCATTGGCACCCCACTACCGGCTGGTACATATACGATAAATAAGAATCTACCCTCCTCTGCAACCAACTTTATCAGTTTTAACGACTTCGCTCAATCCATTACTTGCGGTGGCGTGGCAGGCCCTGTTGTTGTAAATGTTGCGCCAAATACCGGCCCATATTTAGAAGCTGTCAAGTTTACCGACATCAATACAACAGCCACCAACACCATTACTATAAATGGAAATGGCGAAACCATAGAAGGAGCACCAATAGGCACCACAGGCGCAGATCGCGGTATCTTTATACTTGAAAATACCAGCTACTTCACCATTGATGACCTCGTGGTAAAATCAGCATCCAACTTTGGTACAATTGGCGCAGGTGTATTGGTTTTTGGAGCGTGTACAGACGTCACTATCAAAAATTGCTTTATAGATTTGGATTATGCCATCACTGGCTTTAATACAGCTGCAATTGGTGTAACAAGTAATGCAACATCTTTTACCGCGGGCGGAGGCGCTGTTGCAAATAATATTACCATAGAGGACAATATCATTTCTGGTGGTTACAATGGCATCTCACTCATTGCGGCCTCCAACACTGTTAGAGCCGACAATAATATTATACGTAACAACCAAATCATTGATTTCTTTATTTATGGGATTTACATCCGCAACCAAGACAACATGTTGGTGACGCGCAATGAAATTGCAAGAGAAAATCGTACTAATCTAAGTTCGTTTTATGCCATCGCATCTTTTGGAGAACAAGATGGTGCCGAAATTTCATTCAACAGTATACATGATCCTTTTGGTAACGTATCAAATACAAATTTGATTTACGCCATTTACATGAGTGGCGCCAGCGGTACAGCGGCCAACCCCAACTATGTATTCAACAATAGACTTTACAATTTAAATAACAACGGGACACTTTATGGGATATGGAATGCCACAAGTTCTCATTGGAAGTTTTACCACAACTCGATTGAGATAAACGACAACAACCCTACAGCGGCATTGACAAGAGCGTTTTACTTGTCTGGTAACTCTGACGGTGTGGATATTGTAAATAACATTGCTTCCGTCAGTAGAACAGGAACAAGTGCAAAGCATTGTATTTATGTATTGGGTACAGGAACGCGTACGATCAACAACAATGGGTATTTCATGGATTTCAACGCCACCACCAATGCACATGTGGGCTTTGATGGGGCCGATAGAACCACCTTCTCTGACTGGGTAGCGAATAGCAACGGCTGGGATAACAATTCTGTTTTTGACAATCCTGATTTCACCAATCCTGCGACAGGTCTTTTGACGCCTGGTAGCGGCGCCATGAACGATATCGGGCAAAACTTATTGACCATCGTTCCGACTGACTTTTTGGACTCTGCAAGAACCACCACACCCGACCCCGGTGCATTTGAGTTTGACCCACCACCCTGTCCTCGTCCGTCGGCTAATGTGGCAAGCAGAACAGATACAAGCGTGTTAGTTACTTGGACCAGCGGTATCGCAGGGGGTACGTATGAAATAGAGTGGGGCCCCACAGGGTTTACTCGTGGCACGGGTAATTTCCAAACGGTGAATGCCGATTCATTAAACATTACAGGTTTGGC
>JAIULY010000128.1 GCA_022565875.1 Schleiferiaceae bacterium
ATGATTACAGACACCCTAGCCCTTTTGGTGCTTGCAGTAATTGTAGGAATGACAACTGGGGAGGTAAATACAGAATTTTGGGTTAGGCTAAGTGTTTCAATTGTTGTTTTTGCTTTAATAGTAATGCTACTATTCCCTATAATTGGGCGTTGGTTTTTCAAACGCTTTGACGATAATGTTTCTCAATACATTTTTGTCTTAGTTATGGTATATCTCGGCGCTGTTCTAGCTGAAATGGCTGGAATTGAAGCCATAATTGGTGCTTTTCTTGCGGGTCTATCCTTAAACCGTTTGATTCCACACACCTCTCCTTTGATGAACAGAGTAGAATTTGTAGGGAATGCTATTTTTATTCCCTTTTTCTTAATTGGGGTTGGAATGCTAATCGACTATAAAGCCTTTTTTAAGGACATCGACACGATAACTGTTGCCGGGGTAATGATCGTTGCTGCTACCACATCAAAATTTATTGCCGCTTGGTTAACCCAAAAAACATTTAAGTTCAGCGTGGATGAACGAAGATTAATATTTGGCCTCAGTAACGCACAGGCAGCTGCTACTTTAGCAGCCGTTTTGGTGGGGTACAACATTATTATCGGAGAAACTGAAAGTGGAGACCCTATACGGCTCTTAAATGAAAGCATATTGAATGGAACTATTTTAATGATTCTATTCACCTGCACTATAGCCTCATTTGTAGCACAAAAAGGCGCTAAGAACATTGCTTTATTAGAATCGACAAGCACAGATGCTGAGGAAGATGACATCCATGAAAAAATTCTAATCCCCATAAACAACTTAGATATTTCAGATGAATTAGTTAATCTCGGTGTAACCATTAAATCGAAAAAAAACAAAGATGGATTGTTTGCACTAAATATTGTGGACAATAATAAAATTGATGGCTCATCGGACAAGCAAGCGAAAAAAATCTTGAGCAAAGCTGCCGTAACAGCATCAGCTACAGACAATATAATCCACGAGTTATTGAGATATGACCTTAATATAGTGAATGGAATTACAAGTGTTGCTAAAGAACATAAAATAACAGATATTATTCTGGGATTGCACTCAAGCAAAGGCTTTTCCAACTCTTTTCTTGGGAATTTAACCGAAGGCATTCTCACCAAATGCAACACAACAACTCTTATTTACAAGCCTGTTCAACCTTTTGGCACCATTAAAAGACATATAATTATAGTTCCAGAAAACGCTGAAAAAGAAATTGGTTTTCCTTTTTGGATTATTAAAGTTTGGAATATTGCACGCAATTCAGGTGCAAAACTTGTCTTTTATGCTACAAAAGAAGCCATCAAATTAATAAATGAAATTCTAATCAAACATCCCATTGAATGTTCATTTGAAGCTTTCATCGATTGGGATGACTTTTTAATTCTAGCTAGAGATTTTCAAAAAGACGATAATCTAATTATTGTACTAAGTAGAAAAGACAAGCCCTCTTTCCATCAAAATATGACTAAAATACCTTCCTACTTAAACAAATACTTCAAAGACACGAGCTACATTTTAATTTACCCTATGCAAGCTGGTGTATCTGAATCCTCTCAAATTGATTTAAAGAATCCAACCTTGATTGAACCACTAGAGAAGTTAGATGAAATTGGAAAAACAATTGCCAAAATATTCAGGAAAAAATAAACCAATCTAATAAAACAAAGCCATTCTAAAGAACGTCTATCTATTGATGTTATCTATTAAGGTTTAAATCTCGTTTTTTTTATGGGTTTCAAACTCTTCTAAATAAGTACTAGTAACGCAATGATAGTATTTGGGAGGATTATTTAAAACTAACGAGCTCACTCCAAGCAGCCAATTCAGCTTGGTTTTGTCCAAATTGCAACGCCGCTGTCATTTGCTCCAAAAGCGCATCGCGCTCGCGACTCAATTGGTGCTGCAACCCCTCTAACATGCGCAAATCTTCTGGAGTTGCATATAAATCTACTTTTGACAATTCTTGTCGTAAAATAGACGCATATAATTCACTGATATAAAAGGCCAACTGAACAAATCGCAGCCCGGCCTCGTCTTGGTATTGCGCCAAAATATTCGACTTATGCGCAACAAAGTTATTGTGTACCTCAATAGCTAATGCGCCATCTTCGGATACTTGCTTTACAACAGCCAATAACTCAAACTCCAAATTATTGTAATCGAACTGCGTATTGAATTGCAAATCTTTCCAACGAATTTTCGGGATGGTTTCCACAAATCGTTCTCGTGAAAAAGCCAGTAAGTCTTCATCATCTGCATGCAAAAACGGCAGCGGCACCACAAAGTACCCAGCCTCAAATGTATGGAAAAAGGTTGCATTTCCATCGAGATACGCCAAAGCCATGGAGTCAATTTCTTGTTGAATTCCTTTGACAATTCCCAAATTAACAATTGCCCCAGAGGGTAATTTTTCAAATTCCACAAAGACATATCCCCAAACTGGCAAGTGAGGATGTAGCGCGCGCAGTTGAGGCGTTGCAAAAAAAAGTAACAGAAAAAATAGAAGTGACCGCATAAGAGATACCTTTGAAATACCTCTGCAAGGTCGGATTTTTAAAGGTATCAGCACGAGCAAATGTGTTAACGCCAGCTTTGAATGAGTTGCCGCGCCATCTGCCTATTTGTCCATTTTAGTCGGCCAACAACAATACCCCTCCAAGTTGTCGCATTTGCAGTTCGGCGAGCTTGGCCAAATATCCTGCGCGCAGTTGCCGTTGCTCTGCCTCTAGCTCACTTTGTTGTATTATTCGAAACTCAATTTGGCTAATGCTTCCCAAACGCAAACTTTCTTTGGCAACACTCAAGTTTTTGCGAGCTGTTGCCACATTTTTGGTTTCAAGCTGTAGCAATGACAAGGCATATTCATACTCGTTGAATCGTTTGTAAAGATTGTTTAACGCCTCTAGTTCTACTTGCGCCACTTGATTTTGTGCATTCTCATACAATAATTTGCGCTCTTGTAAAGCGCGTTGATCATTCAATCCGTTGAACAAGTTCCAACGAACCGACAACCCTATGTTGGGGCCTCGAGTGAGATTCGATTCCAAAAGACCAACTTCATTTACTTGGCGGTTTAAGGAATAATCCGCAAACAACCCCACTGTTGGATAAAAATTTGCCCGCGACTCACGGACTTCAGTGGCTCGAATCCGGCTTTGCGTGCGCGCCATTTGCAATCCTTTATTTTGATCTTTCAAAGCAGTAGCAATGGCGGCTTTGGTTAGGTTTGGGTCCACCTCAAACAACTCCACTACATCAAATTCCACTTCCGCATCTCTGGCTAATAGTAAATTTAAGTCGCTTTTTAAGTTTTTGACTAGCATCACTTGTTCCAAGATTCTGGCGCTATCAGCATTGAGATTGACCGCTGCATTAAGCTTTTCCAATTCAGAACGCCCGCCAATTTCAAAGGCTCGCTTTTCTATTTCAAACTGCTGTTTAGATACCTGTAACGCTTGCTGAAACACCGCGAGCAGTTTTTGCTCTTGGACGATGCGATAGTAGTTTTCGGCTATGGCCAGCGCCACTTGTTCCAATTGAAATTGCAACTCCAACTTTCCGAGTTGTTCCAATTCTTTGAGCCGTCTTTTTGTGGCATACATTCTAAAACCATCAAAAACCACCCAATCCAATTGCACAAAAGTGTTTAATGCATCACTTCGAGCATCATCAGCCTCAATGAGCTGCCCATTAAAAAAAGACAATCGCGAATCTCTGGTGGCCCGATTTACATCAAAACCAGCTGTGGCCGTAGGTAGGAAACCAGCATTGCCAACGGTATTGTTGCGTTTGGCAATGGTCGCATCATTTTCAGCAATCAGCAAATTGTAATTGTTTCGAAAGGCAATTTCCAGCGCATCGCGGTAGGTCATGGTGTTTTGTGCTTCTAACTGGTTCATTAGTAAAAGGAGCACGACAAAAAATTTGTATTTTATCATTTCTTAGAAAGATCTTTGCGAGTAGTGAGGTACGTGTACAAGGCTGGAATTACGTAAAGTGTTAACACCAAAGAGAAGAGCAAGCCCCCGATAATGGCAACACCCATTGGGATGCGCGACGTTGAACTATCTCCAAGCGCCAATGCGATAGGCAAAGCGCCCAAAATGGTTGCCATACTAGTCATCAAAATAGGTCGGAAACGCTGTGTAGCGGCGTCAATGACACCATTGACAATGCCTTTGCCATCTTTCCGCTTTTGATTGGCAAATTCCACAATGAGAATCCCGTTTTTCGTCACAATTCCCACCAAGACAATAATTCCAATTTGCGAAAAGATATTGAAGGTATGATCGAACAACCACAAGGACAGCACGGCACCCGCCACGGCTAAAGGCACTGTTAGCATGATGATTAAAGGATCTCTAAAACTCTCAAATTGGGCTGCCAAAATCAAATAGATTAAGATTAAGGCGAGAATGAAAGCGAAATACAAACTGTTGTTGCTCTCCATAAAATCTTTGCTGGCCCCCGACAAACTGGTAGAAAACGTTTCGTCCAACACCTCAGCAGCTATGTCGTCCATGGCGGCTATCCCCTGTCCTAACGTTAATCCTGGAGCTGGATTTGCCGAAAAAGTAGCCGAAACAAAGCGATTGAAACGATACAATTGTGGCGAACTAGTTTGATCTGTCAAGGTAATGAGATTGTCTAAAGGCACGACATCCCCGTATTTATTGCGAACACTCACAAAACGCAAGTCCAACGGATCGTCGCGATTTTCTCTGCTAGCTTGTCCAATAACTTGATATTGCTTGCCGTCTTGTATGTAAAATCCAAACCGTTGGCCAGAGAAAAAGAGCTGCATGGTTTCTGCAATATCCATTACACTAACGCCCATCTCCCGTGCTTTTGCCCGATCTATAGACACTTGCAATTCAGGTTTGTTGAATTTTAAATCCACATCTACCACAGAAAAACGCGGATCATCTTGGGCGCGCTCCATAAAAATGGGAATGATTTCTTTCAGCTTGTCAAAATTGGTAGCTTGTACCACATACTGCACAGGCAGGCCTCCCCGGCGATCGCCAATAGTTTGCTGCTGTGTGACAAAGCCACGCCCAAAATTGTATTGCCGCAACTGAGGGGCTAGCCAATCGGCTAACTCTTGCTGACTGCGGTTGCGCGCCGAGGGTTCTTTTAGCGTGAGGCGCACAAAACCGCGATTCACAGAAACAGAAGACCCGAACCCAGGGGATGTTACTGACAATAAAGAGGCTACCTCTTCAAGGGTGTCCGTCAAGGCAATGATTTGCATGTTGTAATCATCCATCGCCTCAAAGGAAGTGCCCTCTTGAGCGGACAACTGGATGGCCAATTGATTTTTATCTTCTAATGGCGCCAATTCAGAAGGTAATGCCGCGCCAACCATCCACATAATCACTCCTGAAATGAGCATGACTACAATTGCCAACCAAGGCCGCAACATAAATTTCTTTAGCGATTGGTTGTACCCTCGAATAAGCCATTGAAAAAAGTCCTCTGTCTTTCGATAGAAAGGCCCCATGTTTTTCTTTTGTCGCAAAATGCGGCTACTCATCATAGGCGTTAGCGTAAGCGAAACAAAAGAACTGATGATAATGGCTCCCGACACAACAATTCCAAATTCACGAAACAGCCGTCCCGTAAGTCCTTCGAGAAAAATAATAGGAAGAAACACGGCGATGAGGGTAACTGTTGTGGAAATGACAGCGAAAATAATTTCCTTAGAACCTTTGTGAGCCGCTTTCATCGGGTTCATCCCCTTTTCAATTTTGTTGTAAATGTTTTCCATTACAACAATAGCATCGTCCACTACTAACCCCGTTGCCAAAACAATTCCCAAAAGCGTGAGAATGTTAATGGAAAAATCGGCCAAATACATGATAAAAAACGAGCCGATTAGCGAAATGGGTATGGCAATCACTGGTATGATAGTGGTGCGCCAATCGCGAAGGAAGAAGAATATCACGAGCAACACCAAAGCAAATGCAATGATGATGGTTTCTTTTACCTCAGCAATTCCTTTGCGAATGGTTTCTGTGGAATCTAAGGCCACACCTAAAATAATATCTTCAGGCAAGTCTTTTTTGATTTGCTCCACTCGCTCGTAGATGTCATCAACAATTTCTATATAATTGGAGCCCGCTTGCGGGATTACCGCGATGCCGATCATGGGTATTCCTTTATTTCCGCGCAATAGGGTTCGCTCATTCTCAGGAGCCAATCGCGCAGCACCCACGTCACTCAATCGAACAAGGGCTCCATCCTCATCTTTGATAATCAAATCATTGAATTCCGTTTCGGTTGTCAATCGTCCAAATGTCCTGATGGTCAGCTCTGTGGCATGCCCTTCTATTCTACCGCTTGGCAACTCTACATTTTCACGATTGAGAGCATTGCGAACATCGAGTGGCGTGAGACCGTATGCGGCCAGTTTCCTCGGGTCGATTTCTAATTTCATGGAATATTTTTTCTCCCCCCAAATGCTCACTTCACTCACACCGGGCACGGTCTGAAACCGCTCTTTAAATACATTGTTGCCAAACTCCGTCAGCTCTAACAAGCTTCTGCGATCACTCTGTACTGTGATCGACAGAATAAAGTCGGCATCTGCATCTGCCTTATTGACAATCGGTGGGTCGGCATCGGGAGGAAGGTTGCGCACGGCGCGCGAAACTTTGTCTCGGACATCGTTAGCGGCGTCGTTCATGTCGATAGCTATATCGAATTCTACCGTTACGGTACTGCGCCCGTCGCTGCTCACAGAGGTCAAACTGCGAATGCCTGCGATACCATTGATAGCCTCTTCCAAAGGCTCCGTAATTTGCGATTCGATGACTTCCGCATTTGCTCCCTGATAATTGGTGGTCACGGTTACCACCGGAGGGTCAACACTCGGGAATTCACGCACACCGAGGTAATTGAACCCAATCAAGCCAAACAAAACGATAAAAATACCGAAAACAGTAGCCAATACTGGCCGCTCTATACTCAGTGAAGATAGATTCATGGCTATTGTTCTTGTGCGATTACTTGCCGAACGGCAACTGGCATATTGTCTTTTAGGGCCAACAGTGCGGTTGTCAAAATAGTATCACCCGCAGATATTCCGGAGGTGATTTGAACAGACGTTTCGGTGCGCAAACCTGTTTCTATTTCAATACCTTGTGCCTTTCCATCGCGCATGACAAATACTTTCTGCCCGCGCAGTTGCGGAACAATTACAAAAGTAGGCACCATGATGGCATTGGGTAAGGTTTCTAAATTTAACACCACATCCACAAACGCTCCCGGCACTAACTTTCTATCAGGGTTTGCGCATTTGGCACGTACTTTAATTGTACGCGTCGCTACATCAATTTGGGGTTCAACGGCATAAATATCGGCCTGAAATGTGTCTGGGGATGCACTGTTGGTAAAAACTATTTTTTGACCCACTTCTAACAGTGAGGCGTAACGCTGTGGCACACTAAACTCAATTTTCACAGGGTCATCTTGTACCAGAAGCGCTATCCGGTCATTGCTAGATAAGAAACTTCCGGGACTCACATACCGCAATCCAATTCTACCAGAAAAAGGCGCTAAAATCTTGGTGCTTCTGATTTTGGTTTGAATCGATTGCATTTCAGCTTCAAGTTCTTCAACCAGATTTGCAGCCTGATCAAATTGCTCTTGGCTCACCCCGTTGATGGCCACTAATTGTTCCTTGCGGTTCTTGTCGTCTTGAGCAATTTTTAATTGCGATTTCAATTTGCGCAATTGGGCTTGAAACTCACTGTCATCAATTTGAAGCAACAGTTCTCCCTTTTTCACTTGAGCCCCTTCTTTAAAAGGCAATGCAACAATTCTACCCGGTAACTCATTTCGAAGTTCAGACGCCTCATTGGCCAAGACAGACCCATTGATGTTGATTGTATTGGCTACGCTTGAAGGGGTTGCTACTACAACGTCAACGGCAATCTCACCACCTCGTTTCGGCCCTGCTTCATTGGTACCCTCCTTACAAGCACCTATCAACAGCAAGAAAGCGCCAATAAATGGATAAAGTTTGTAATTCATTATTTCGTGTTTTTTTATGTGCTTTTTAAATGTGTCAGGGAATGGTCAAGAACGAATTCGCGTAAAGTTCAATTTTACTGCATCAGCGTCAACACTCGACAACTGCGCGACGACTTTGTGTAAATTTTCGAGAAACGTTTGTTGCTCATCTCCATGTAATGCGCTCAAGCAATGCGCATCAGCTGCCGCAAAGGCCGCCGCGATTTTTGGCAACTCCTGTTCTCCTTTGTGTGTCAACCGCAAAAAATACTGTCGCCGATCCGCCGGATTTTGATCGCGATAGATATAATCGCGTGCCGAGAGGTAATCCACTATCCGAACGATTGTCGCTTTATCCACATGTAAATGCTCCGATAAGTCATTTTGAGTAAGACACTTGTCAGATTTTCCAATCACATATATGGCATAAAAGTAGCGCTCTGCGTCTAAGCCATCCAATTGTTTGGTGATAATGCCAATATATCTTTTGGTGAGCTGTCCAAACAGTTTTCCTATTGGCACTTCATAGGACTCCATCATTTGTTGATTTTCTAAATAGTTTGCAAAGTAAACCAATTTAAAG
>JAIULY010000129.1 GCA_022565875.1 Schleiferiaceae bacterium
GCGCCATTCGTCCAGAACACAAAGAGGTGCGCAGCATGACAACCGACCACATGCATGTTCGCTTTCAAGTAAACGATGACTCCGGTATTAGTGAAGTGTTGGTAGATATTCATCATGGCTTTGATGGTCATACCCACGGCAAAACCCAAGGGGCATTTGAGCATCTATCTTACAGAAAAATTTACGATGCCAATGGCAGTAAATCGCTAAATATCGATAGTAACTTTGACGATGTTTATTGGGCAGGAAATGGAAGTGTAATCGCAGACAATGTCCTCGCTGGTCCCTACCACTTTAGTATAGATGCCATTGATATTCATGGAAATGGAACATCAAGTGCGGCAAACAACAATTATTCAGTTACTTTCTTTATCGAGCGCGCTTACGCCCCAGCCATTGCCATTACCAATCTCCATGACGGTGAATTAGATGGTGAGAAAAACGAGCCACTAGAGGTACAAGGTACAATAGAGAAAACTACACATGCCTTGGCTTCAGATATCGCATTTGTATGGATCCGACTGGCAGACGAGGACGATCATCACCACAAAACTAATGGCGATTACCACTTTGAAGCAAAATGGGGAACGTCAACCTACCACAATACAAGTGGCGACCCATTGCCCAGCACTACAAGCCTAGATTTTAGCGCGATTCTTTCGGGTTCAAATGCCATTATTCTCCCCAACGAGCACAAGCACATGGAACTCATTATTTGGGTGGAAGATATTGAAGGTAACGTAGTTCAAAAGAAATACGAAGTTCACGTAGACTAATCTCTCACACGTTTTGTGTATAAACTCCCTGCACTATTTTGGTGTAGGGAGTTTTTTTGTTAATAACCTATCTTGTCCCTATCACTACTCAAAACTTTTTATATTATTTTTGATTGTCAATTGTTTACAACGTCATATGTCGAAAATATACTTTCTCGTTGCAGTTTTTGTAGTTATTTTCTTTACTCAATGCGATACGCCACAGCCCTTTTTAGAAGCGCAGGATGAAGTCATACCCACACAGGTAGAGACGCACGGAAAGTTAGTGGCACTTATAGACAATAACATCAGTAGTTATTACATCTACAAGGGGCAACCCCGAGGATTTGAGTACGATTTATTAAAATGGTTTTGTCAGGATCATGATTTGCAGTTGGAATTGAAAATTGTTCCACACTTTGATTTTATTCTCGACAGTCTTAAATCAGGTATCGGCGATGTGGCTGCTGCGAATTTGACTATAACAAAAGAGCGTTTGGAGCGCGTTCGATTCACCCCTTTTCTTACCAAAACGCGGCAGGTAATCGTGCAGCGTTTGCCAGCACATCATTATCGTTTGTCAAAGCGGGAATTAAATAGTTATTTGATAAATGACGTTCTTGAGCTTGACGGTAAAGTGGTGCATGTTCACAAAGAGTCTGCTTTTTACAAACGCTTGTCTAATATAGCCAATGAAAATGGGTTAGACATTCAAATCGCGGAAGTTGACCCTGACATTGATACCGATTTATTGGTAAAGATGGTAGCTGATGGGTTGATTGATTACACCATTTTGGATGAAAATATTGCGAGATTACAAGCCGGACTCTACAAAAACTTACACGTAGAAACGCCTGTAAGTCTCACCCAAGCTATCAGTTGGGCGGTTAGAAAAGACTCAGATTCGCTACACCTCTTATTATCTAATTGGATTGAGGAAAAGCGGGACTCAAGGAAATTCAATGCGATTTACAGGAAGTATTTTCATCCCACAAAAGCAACCCTAGCCGATATACAATCAAATTTCAATTTGCAGAGTGGGGGTAAAATTTCAGAATTTGACACCTACTTTAAAACGCATGCGGCTTCAATTTCTGTGGATTGGCGTTTGTTGGCGGCATTGGCTTATCACGAAAGTCGTTTCAATCCTGAAGCAACCTCACCTTTTGGTGCAGCGGGTTTGATGCAAGTGGTGCCCAATACCGCCGCACGATTTGGTGTAGAAGGGGATGAGATTTTTAACCCCGAGAGAAACGTAGCAGCGGCTGTTGGTTTTTTAGGATACTTGTACAATTACTGGCGCAAAAAATTGGAAGATCACTCGGATGTCGATAAATTTGTTTTAGCCTCTTATAATGCGGGCTTAGGGCATGTTATAGATGCGAGAAATCTTGCCGCATCCTTTAATCTGGATACGGACCAATGGCACGGAAATGTTGAACAAATGCTCTTGAATAAATCCAATGCCACTTACTATAACCATCCCGTTGTAAAAAATGGATATTGTCGCGGTTCAGAACCGGTTAACTATGTAAACCGTGTCTTGGGCTACTACAATCAATATGTGATGTTTACGGGTGAAGACTCCTAATAGGTAGTTGTCATATTTTCATCCACCACCAAAATAAAGTCTGCTCTGCCTTTGTTTTCTTTGGCTAGCTTTTTTACGTCCGCCTGCGAAACGGTTGCAATGGTCAAAAGAGAAACATTTTCGTTGTAATAATTGAGATACCAGCCAATGCCTTCGAAGTTATCGCTGTGATAAGTTCCATTGAAGTGCAAAAAAACGGCATTGTCTTCTAAATTTTGTAAAATGAAATGCGCCATGGTAGCGTCTTTAATGGCTTGGGCGCGCGGAAGATTTTCACTACCGTGTCCGCCCATCATTTCTAACATCGCCTTGTAGCCCGGGAGATCTGGGTCATAGGGGAAGGGGAGTGGCGCCATAAAAGCTTTTTCGCCTTCACTAAGGGTGTCAAGTGCTACATCACCATGGCGATACAGCAAGCTCGCATACTTTCTTGGAATATTGGTGGCTATGAAAGTTAAGCCCGAATCACGAGCTAGAAGAACTAACTTTTCATAATCCGTCTTATAGTTAATCCACAGCCGGGCGGTGGTGTCAAACTCAGCTTTATCAATGTTTTTGTTAATGTAGGCCGATAACAAACGTTGCTGGTCCGCTTCAAACATTTCCGCGCCTAAGGTTAGGGGTTGTTGCGCCAAAAGGGCGAGACTCAATTCGTATTGTAACCAATGGCAAATAGGGTTGTTGTGGTACTCGCCAAAAAGAACAACGTCTACTTTGCCGGCGGCTTTGGTCATTTTGGCAAAAGACACTTTTTTTCCCTTGGCATTGAAAAGTTGATAGGCAGGTTTGTCTTGGGCGCTCAAGGTAAAAATAGCAAGAGCAAATACTATTGTAAGTTGTTTTTTCATCGTGCTTTTTGTTGCAATGTTGAATGTTGTTTTTCGTTTTTTTAGCAAAGAAGTTAGTCACTAGTAAGTGCCAACTCCCAACATTACGAGTGTACAAGCTGTTTCGCAGCGAATACCACTTTCTGTAAATTGTTGCAATGCCACATTGTTTTCTGTACCTGGATTAAAAATAACACGGCGTGGTTGAAGAGCTATTATCTGAGGAATCCAAGGCTGTAAATTATCAGGGCCCACGTAAAGCGTTACTGTATCTATATCAGAATCAGTAGGTATTTCGTTTAAGATGGGAACGCCAGCAACAACACCTGTGCGCAAACCCACAGCAACTACAGGAATATTATTGGCTACTAAGCGTTGTATAGCCATATTAGAATATCGAGCAGGATTAGGGCTCGCGCCCAGCACTAATGTAATTGGTGAATTTTCCATGAAAATGTAGCGTAAGGAAGATACGTTTTGTACCTTTAGCCCGCAAAAATAGACCACAGTGATAGAAACTCAAAACTTGACTTTTCAGTACGAAGGCGGCACAGAAATGCGTTTCCCTGATATTCGGGTGGACTCCAATGAGTCGTTGCTAATTTTAGGGCCATCAGGAAAAGGTAAAACAACACTGCTCCACCTACTTAGCGGACTCTTGACGCCAAAAAATGGTTCCGTTAAAATTGTGAATCAAGATATTTTTAGCTTAAAAGAAAAAGATCGCGATCACTTTCGCGGGCAAAATATTGGTGTTGTTTTTCAAAAAAGTCACTTGATAAAAGCATTGAGTGCGTTAGAAAACGTGTTAATGGCGCAGGTGGCATCCGGTGAAAAGACAGATTCAAAGAAAGGCGCCTTATTGTTGAAACGACTCGGTTTGGAGCAGCAAACCTATCAAAAATCCTATGAGTTAAGTGTGGGTGAGCAGCAGCGAGTGGCCATTGCGCGAGCGGTGATTAACCAGCCCAAGGTGGTGATAGCGGATGAGCCCACAAGTGCCCTTGACGATGCCGCCACAAAAGAAGTGATTCAACTGCTAGAGCAACAGGCACAAGACTCTCATGCAGCTTTGGTTATAGTGACCCACGACGCTAGATTGACCAACTATTTTAAAAATCAGGTGCACCTATGAGTTGGATTCGACTGTTAATCAAAATGATTGTTCATAAACCCTCAAGCAATGTTTTGAGCGTGTTGTTATTGGCCTTTGGAGTAGGTATCATAGCCCTTGTGAGTAGTTTGGGGAAAACCCTTGACAATGGTTTTAAAAAGAACGTACGAGGTTTTAATATGGTTGTTGGCGCAAAAGGAAGTCCTTTGCAGTTGATTCTCGCCTCCATATATCACCTCGATGCGCCAACGGGCAACATCTCACTAGATGAGGCAAAAATGTTGATGGAGCATCCGCAAGTGGAAAAAGCATTACCACTCTCATTTGGGGACAACTTTCAAGGCTATCGCATAGTTGGCTGCACGCCGGCCTATCCAGAGCACTATGACGCTACCTTGCAAACGGGTGTTTTTTGGGCAAAAACTATGGAGGTAACCCTCGGTGCATTAGTCGCTGAGCGCACAGGCCTCCAAATAGGCAGCACCTTTTATGGTAGTCATGGCTTAGTTGATGATTTCCATGTGCATGACGACATGGAGTATACCGTTGTAGGCATTTTGAATCCAACAGGAGCGGTAGTAGATCAGCTGATATTTACAAGCTTAGAAAGTGTTTGGGATATCCACGCCGACCACCATCATGATCACGGGGCCCATGATGACGACCACCATGCCGATCACGATCACTCGGATCACGATCACGGTACGTGCAATCACCCCGATCACCAACACGACGGCAAGGACGACCACCAGCACGGGGATCATGTTCACGAGGACTCTAGTCACCATCACAAAGAGGGGCATGAACATAGCCACGCCGATCACAGCCATGACCACAACGACCCTGATCACGTACACGATCACGATGCCGACTCTGGCCACCATGACCATGCTCACGATGATCACGACCACAGCACGTGCAATCATCCAGATCATAAGCATGGAGGGAAAGAAATTACCGCCTTACTTATTCAGTTTCGCAATCCCATGGCGATGATGACCTTGCCGCGAATGGTAAATACAGAAACAAATATGCAAGCTGCTTTACCTGCAATAGAAATCAACAGACTTTTCGGCTTGTTGGGGGTAGGTATTCAGGCGGTAAAAGTATTGGCGGTTTTACTCATTGTGCTGTCAGCGTTTTCAGTTTTTCTTTCCTTGTTGAACACCCTCAAGGAGAATCAACTTGAATTAGCCTTGGTTCGCGTGATGGGTGCCGGTCGTTTCCGCGTATTTGGATTGATGCAGGGACTCGCATTTTTGCTCTCCATCGCAGGTACGATTGTTGGGTTTAGCATCGCCTTTTTGGGAAGGTGGGCAATTGCTACCTTTGCCAACGAACCCTATCTGATGAGCGGAGGATATACAGCATTAATTTCAGAAAATTTAATCCTTATTCCCGGCGTGTTGGTTGTGGGTTTTGTGGCGGCGTTATTGCCTGCAATACAAGCGTACACCATGAATATTTCTAAAATTTTAGCACGTGCAAATTAAGTTCAATCGCCTATTTTTAGGCATGGTTATTTTTGTTTTGGCACCACCCCTTCAGGCTCAAGAAAAGTTAACCTGGGCGATGTTAGGCGCCACGCAATACAGCACCGTTTATGAAAATGGTGTCATGCAATACAAGCCGCGTTTCCCCGGAAAACTAGAAGACTTGGAGGGAATGGATGTTGTTATTGCCGGTTATATCATTCCGGTAGATTTTGAAGAAAACACCTACGCTCTCTCATTGAATCCCTTTTCGAACTGTTTTTTTTGCGGTGGGGCGGGGCCTGAAACGGTAATGACCCTTCGCTTCAAGAATAAGCAAAGTCGCTTTTTGACCGACCAGTATGTTATGGTAACCGGTCGTTTGGTGCTTAATAGAAACCGTCCTGACGATTTATTTTTTATTTTAGTTAATGTCGAATTACATGGGTAAGTTTAGCCGATCTTTTTTAATTGCAGCAGCACTTGTTGCATTGCCATTGTTTGCCAACGAGAGTGTACCCAAGCACATCGATTGGAATACACTAGCAGATGTTGTTTTCAAAGAGAAATATTATGCACAAACCAAAGAGTGGTATTTGTTTCCCAATTTTAGCGACAATGTTAAAAATCTCGATGGGAAGTATGTGCGCATCAAAGGCTATGTGATTCCATTAGATGTTGACAATGATATTTATGCATTATCAGCGTATCCGTTTGCTGCTTGTTTTTTCTGCGGAGGAGCAGGGCCAGAGTCAGTGATCAGTTTGAAGTTTGCGGGTAAGCCAAAAAAGTACAAAACCGATCAGGTGGTCACCTTTGCCGGTAAATTAAAGCTCAATGACAAAGACATCAATGAGTTCAATTATATTTTGCAAGAGACGAAAGAATGGAAATAACTTCAGCCGAGCAGATTCTTGCTTCACATGGCATACGAAAAACTTCCGTTCGTTTGCTGGTGCTCCATCTTCTTCAAAAAGCAGATGAAGCTTTGCCAAAGCGGGACTTGGAAGAACAAATGGAAGAGGGAGTAGATAGGGTTACACTTTATCGCACCATTAAAACATTTGAAGACAAAGGCATTATTCACGGGGTACCCGATTTTGACGGGCAGTTGCGTTACGCCCTGTGCAAAGGCCCTTGCACTACACATAAGCACCACGACTCGCATGTTCATTTTCAATGCGCGAAGTGTGGCAAGACAAAATGTCTAGAGGACACCCCTGTACCCCGTTTTGCTTTAGCTTCAGAATTGCAAGTCGAAACCGTTCAGGTTGTAGCAAGAGGCATTTGCGAATCCTGTAAATAATCGTTATCACAAACAAACACTATGAATTTTTTATATCCGGCAGTTCTTTGGGCATTGAGTTTACTCGCTATACCCATTATCATTCACCTTTTTAAACTGCGGAGATATAAAACAGTTTTTTTTAGTGATTTACGATTTTTAAAAGCCATTCAAAAACAAACCAAGAATCGCTCACAGCTCAAACACTTATTGGTTTTAGCCGCTAGACTGTTAGCACTAACTGCACTTGTTTTCGCCTTTGCACAACCCTTTTTCCCTGGACAGAATACCAAGCAATCGCTGAATGCCCCTGTTTACATTTATTTGGATAATTCACCTAGTATGGAAGCCGTCGCTTCTGGTGGGGAATTTCTCAATCAAGGCAAATTAAAGATTCGAGAAATTATTGATACCTATGGCGAGAATCACAATTACAAGTGGATTACCAACAGCAATTTGACACCAAGTAGAAGTTGGTTGAATGGGGCGCAATTGCGAGAGGAGACCAATGCATTGGTGACAGCAGCCACCTTTGTGACTTTGGATGAGGTGTTGCAAGCAGTGGCCATTGATGCACAAAATTATGAGGGTGAAAAGCGCATATTTATTCTATCCGATTTTCAAGAAACATTTTTAGAAGGCGTCGACCAAGTCGTTGATACGACATTGGTAATTTATCCCATTCACTTAGCCGAAGGCTTTGAAATAGACAATATTAGTATTGATTCCGTTTGGTTTGAATCGCCAATTTTCGCCAAGGGATTTGAGCAGCAGTTGTTTGCTGTTATCACCAACCACGGCCGTGAAGCGGTAACCGACCTCGCAGTTCGGTTAAAATTGAATGAAACCACCAAAGGGACCATACTCGTAAGTATTCCGCCAAAGCAACAAGCCGAAGTACGTCTTAATTTCACCCCAACTACAGAAGGAATAGTAACCGGACATTTGTCGATAGAGGATAGTCCAATAGTCTTTGATGACGAGTTTTTTTTCGTGATGGATGTCCAAGCGACGCGTTTGGTGTATCACATTTATGAGAAACAGCCCGATCCAGTTATTCGCAATGTGATAGCAGACGAGTATGCGCGCTACGAAACAGCCACGAGTACGACAGTTGATTTGGAGCTGTTACTACAGGCAGATTTTATTATTTTAGAAGGTTTGCAAAGTATTCCGAGTGGATTAGCAACCACCATTGCCCAACAGGTGCAGTCTGGAAAGAATTTATTTTGGATGCCAAGTGAAAACTTTGATACCCAGACTTACAGCGTATTAAGTGGCATGCTTGGCGTGGGTGGTTTTGGGCAAGCTGTAGACGATACTTTGCGCGTGATGGCATTTCAATATGACGATCCTTATTTGACAGGTGTGTTTCAAGGCCCCTCCGAAAAAGTACGCTATCCAGAGGTGTACCGCAGGCAGCCCATTTTTAAAAAAGCAGGAGTACAACAATATGCATTAATGACCTTGAGCAA
>JAIULY010000130.1 GCA_022565875.1 Schleiferiaceae bacterium
TGCTGTTAATCGGTTCATTCCCTGCCCGAAGAAGACTTACTAAGGCGGTTGTGTAGCAGCAGTCCTACCCACGAAACACTTTCCTCCTACTCCATTGCCAAAAACCTGCGCATCCCTCAAAATTTATATGCATTTTTGCAACGGTATAAGTAGTCACTTAAAAAAAACAAAAAGCTGAATTCTATCAACGAGACATACAGTAGTTTAGCCCCGCTTTTGGCGCTTGTCACGGCGTTTGCGATTACCTTTGGCAGCATTCCGGCGATCATTCGATTGTCGTTGGCCAAACGGTTGTACGACCAACCTGATGCACGAAAAATTCACGACAGTCGCATTGGGGCGCTGGGCGGCGTTGGTATTTTTGGTGGGATGCTGTTTAGCTTTGTCTTCTTTACCTCGCACTTGCCCAACCCTGCACTCAACTCCATTATTGCCGCCATGCTAGTACTTTTTGTAACCGGATTGAAGGACGACTTGTACCCCATGGTTCCCTATAAAAAATTCATTGGCCAATTCATTGCGGTACTTATTGTTACCATTCAGGGCGATGTGCGGCTGAAAAGCCTCTACGGAATTTGGGACATTTGGGGCCTCCCCGATTGGTTGAGCATTGCACTGACGTCGTTTTTCTTTTTGGGAATTATCAACTCGTTTAACTTTATCGATGGCATTAATGGGTTGGCTGGCGGTATCGGCGTTATCGTTTGTGGCACCTATGCCTTTTGGTTTTGGTTTATGAACGAACCCCTATTTCAAATTTTAGCCCTGAGTTTAACTGGAGCTCTAAGCGCCTTTTTAAGATACAATCTACTCAAAGCCAGAATCTTCATGGGCGATTCAGGCGCCATGATCCTCGGGTTTCTCAGCGCTGTATTAACGGTGTATTTCATTCAAAAAAGCGAAACTTTTCAACCGCTAGTGTTCGAAAATATTGAAGCCCTTTCTTTTGCTATGGCCATCCTCATTATCCCCATTTTTGACACGGCGAGAGTGGTCTTTATCCGCGTAGTGTTGTTAAAACGTTCGCCATTCTTTGCCGATCGCAATCACATTCACCACGCCTTGTTGGACTGTAAACTAAATCATTTTCAAGCAGCAAGCATCCTGTTTATCACAAATATTGGCCTCATACTCCTTGCTTGGTTTTTGCACACAACAGGCGTTCCTGCAAAGTTTCAAGCACTGGTGGTGTTTGCAACAGCATTGGCCTTGAGCCAAATACCATTTTTTATTAAAAACAAACTAAAGCGCACCACAAATGGAGGTTCTTAATGCGTTAAAAAGTTATCACAATCGCTTTTTCTATTTGTTGGCCGTTGTTGTGTTTTTTCTTCCCTTTTCAGAATTCATTACTTCGCTTTTCTTATTGTTTATTGGGGTCAACTTTTTTACGCATCGCTTTTGGAAAACACCAAAAAGCATCTGGCAACAGCCTTGGTTGCTCGTGATGTTATTGTTTTTTTGCATGCAAATTGTGGGGCTATACATTACCCCCGAAGCTTTTAAAGGTATCGCTAACAAGAAAATTGAAACCAAGTTGCCGTTTGTCATTGTGCCTATTTTTTTGGCAACGGGCTTGCACGCGATGTCTAAAAAACAAATCCATCAACTCATTCAATTGTTTGTACTCAGTGTTACCGCCATGGCGCTATTTTGCCTGGCGTATGCTAGTTATAATGTCTACAGTACTGGTAGCTGGCACTCCACTTGGGGAAATGGATCTTTGCGCTACTGGTACTTTTTGTATTCTGGCTTGTCCGAAGTACTTATGCATCCCGGTTATATGTCTGTTTTTGTGGGTCTGGGAATATTTTGTGGCTTTCATTGGCAGCAAACAGCAACCTCTAAGAGCCTCAAAACAGCGCTTCCTTTTTTGATTGGTTTTTTAATTGTGTTCCTCATCCTGTTGCAAGGAAGGATAAATATTTTGAGCTTTCTATTTGTATCCGCATTGGCGCTGGCCTTTAATGTGGTTAAAAACAAAAGTTTTACAAAAATATACGCCATCATTGGCGCGGTACTAGTGCTACTTGGCGCAGCATTCGTTGTTGTGGCACCGGAAGGTATGAAGCAGCGGTTTACAGGACTGGCCAACTTCAGCTATGATTTGGAAGCACCTACCATTCACGATTTCACAGGAATAACCATACGATTTGCCGAGTGGGAATGCGCGCGCGAAGCCATTGCACAAAACGGATTTTGGGGTACCGGACAAGGAGCCGCGCAGGCCGCGTTGCGCCAAGTGTACAAAGACAAAAACTTTGTTGTAGGCCTAGAAATGGATTTGAACGCGCACAATCAACTCTATGAAACGCGCTTGGCAAACGGTGTTTTAGGACTCCTGATCCTGCTGCTGCTTTTTGCCGTTTGGCAATGGAAGGGTTGGCTGCACAAAAACTACTTGCTGCTGATGACAAGTAGTTTTTATTTTATCAGCTTTTTATCGGAGTCTATGCTAGAGCGCTATTTTGGGGTGATTGTGCTGTGTATTATTCTGCCCATCATTGCTAGATTGCATCTTGATCCATGCTCATTAACCAAAAAATCTACTTAAGAAAACCGCCAACGAATATAGGTGATGGTTTTGCCTTTTTTACGAAAGAGTTTTTCGTAATGTGTGGTAATGGCGTGCAACACATGGTCAGGTACATCGGGCAATTGAAAGTCGATATCGTGGTAGGCTTCTTCGATTGGGTAGCCCAAAATTTCGAGTACACCATGCGTGTAGCCGTGCAAAAATTCACTGTCCGTTTTCAAATGCACCACGCCATCGGGCTGCAATAGACGTTGGTAGCGATTGAGGAAAAGGGGCGCTGTAAGGCGGTGTTTGGCCCTTCGAAACTTGATTTGGGGATCGGGAAAAGTAACCCAAATTTCACTGATTTCACCCGGAGCAAAGCAATGCTCTAACAGCTCGATTTGTGTGCGCAAAAACCCAACATTTGTTAGATTATTGACAAGCGCAGTGGAAGCACCAGCCCAAAGGCGGGCTCCTTTTATATCTACACCTACAAAGTTTTTATTGGGAAAGCGCTCAGCTAGGCCCACGCTATATTCGCCTTTTCCGCATCCTAACTCCAACACAATGGGTTGATCATTTTCAAAAAAGTCTTTGTTCCAGTTGCCTTTCAAAGCAAAGCCCTCCAGCAGTTCATCGCGCGTTGGTTGTACAAGGTTTGCGAAGGTATCGTTTTGTGCAAACTTTTTGAGTTTGTTTTTGCCCATGGTAAAATTTTTCGGCTGCAAAAGTAATCAAATCAAGTGCTCCTTTTCATTTGTAGTACTGCTACCTCCTATCACACAAAACTATTTTTCATACCGTAAAATAGTATATCGCAGACTCACCCTAACGGGTAGCCTAATGCAGTTCCTTTACCTAGGCGAGAGATATGCCGCCAACTTTCTTCAAGTTCTATCGCTTGAAGGACACTCTTGCCATTGGCTAGTAATTGGCGCTTACAAAACCCAACAGTGGACTTGTACTACCGAGTGGATTTGCCTTGAATGGTGCACAAAAAAAGCCCATGAAAGAAAGTCTTACATGGGCTTTAAAAACTCTAATGAAATGTATTAAATCGCTTTGAACTTACTGTTTCACAAACTTAATGGCTTTTGAAGGAGCATCAGAACGTTGTAGGTGGATGATATAAACACCTGATGACAAAGCTGACACATTCAAAATATGGGTTTTCCCTTTCCATGAAAGAGACCCGCCACTTACTGCTTTCCCAGTCACATCTGTAATCGAATATTCTACTACACCATCAAATGCTTTAGCTACTTCTAAAGTAAATGCATCTGCAACAGGTTGTGGATACAAAAACATTCCACTCAAATCTGTTTTACTTTCAACACGATAGGCTTCAACATCTTGAGGGAAAAGATCATTAGTTTTAAAATTGTAACCAGCAAATTGGTCTTCACAACTTTCAATTAACAAACCAAATCCTTCTTCCTCCACTTCATTATTAAAATAAGCATATTCAGCATTGCACACACATTCCCAATAGCTAACTCTTTGGTAATGTTCATAGTTAAAAGACCAACTAGAAGAACTTGCCAATTCGCTCAGTGCCATACTATAATGACCAGAAACGCGGTAGGCATGGACTTTGTCTAAATGATATCTGAAATTAAAGTTTTGGCTCGCTGTATCTGATTCATCCAACTCAAGAATAAATTGGTCAATTACAGCAATAGCAGCTGCAACTGTGTCATTGACACCAAACGAATCATCCCCTTGCACGTTTACCAAGCCACCATTTTGATAGGAGTTATTGAGTGCTTGGTGCATTTGCTGATACACCGCAGTACGTATCCGTGCGGTATAAATATCTGGCTGACTTACAGGGCTATCTAAGATACCAATGAGCCTTACCAAGGCAGAATCATCTGCTCTTAATGCCTCACCAAAACTAACCCTATCAATTGCGTCCATTGCTGATAAACGCAATGTGGAATTGGGGTACTCTAGACTATTGATTAAACCACCGCTTCCCGCAGGATACGACTTCAAAACCCTGTAAACACCTTGGTGACCGGGATCTAAAACACCAGGCCCTCCTGCACAATCCCGCGCTACTGAACCTAAATTGTTGGGGATATTTAATGTGACTTGATAGAAGGGAAGTACACCACCAAAGCGGTAACGAAAACTTACTGGCATAAAAGTAACACCATTTTGAGTGTAGGTCGGCATTTTATTGTTGTCTGCTTCAATCTCCGGGCTACCTCCTAAAAAAACTGGCATATCATTATTAAATTCACAGCGTAGATACATGCCCCCATTTTGACCTCGAGCGGAGAAATCATTAAATCCTTGATCTAAATATATGGCTGATTTTTGTTCATCACCATTTATATAAATATCATGAATCCCATTTCCTGCAAATTGATTTTCTGCTGCTTCGCCTATATCCAAAGCACTGCTAGTTCCAGCCAGAATACCATATCCAGAATTAAATGTAAACTCACTGCATGTAACGCGGGCATTCATGTCTGCACCCAACCAAAGTCCTGCAGCGGAATGTCCTGAAAACTCTGAATTGCCAATGTTAATTGAAGCGCCGTTTTGTGCATGGAGATATGTACCATAACCCAGTGGAGTGTTGTTTCCAATTAAATTACTGTTTGTTAGACTACTATGCCCTGTAAGATTGAGTCCTTTAAGGCCGTGTATGTTAGTTGTAAAATCACAGTTGTTTACATTGAAGTTACCACCTTGTACTTCTAGCCCAATTTCGTTGTTGTCAAAATCTGAATTTGCAACTAAAATGGGAGAACCACCACCTATCCAATGAATGAGTGCACCACGTTTTCCATTGCTAAACCGATTGTGCAGGATATAATTTGGCCCTGAATTGTGCCACAAACGGAAGCCTTCGTGTAATTGACCTGGAACGGCTGCGTCAAAGTGTGTCCATTGGACTATGGTAGGACTGTAGGAAAACAACAAAGCGCCTTGATGTAACGCAACTCTTCCATGCATAATTGAAACTTCTTTGAAACTAGAACCATTCTCCATACGCAAATAAACTGGTTTACGTGCCTCTATCAGCAGGTGATTCATGTTTTGGCTGTTAGGACCTAGGACTTTAAACGTTGCATTTGTACCAATCGCCATATACTCATCAATTTTTATGTACGGGTGTCCAAAACTATTGGTGCCCCACTTTACATCTTGGTCAAAGATCAAATGGCCATTGCCTGTGAAGGTGAAATCTGCGTTGTTACCAATGGTGAGTTTGCCGCGGATTTCGAGGGTGGAGTTGGGGCCTAGGAGTTCAATTTGGGCGCCGTCTTCGAAAATGAAATTGGCGCCGTCTTCGATGATGAGTTTGGAGCCTTCTTGAACTTTGAGTTTTCCATCATTTCCAATAGTTAAACCAGCTCCAGGCAAAACAATGAGTTCTGTCTTGTTACCAACCGAGGCGTCACCAAGAATCAATTCACCATTCTGTTCCACAGTTAGGTTTGCGTTAAGGCAACCACTACCCAACTTATAGACATGGTTGTTGCCAACAGGTGGTGTTTGGCCTGTATTGCTATCGCTAAAATTACCATACAAATGCAGCTGGCCATTGTTGAGCACTTGGGTGTGGCTCACAATGTTTTCTTGGCCATAATTATAGATAGTGGTTAATACCGGATTGCTCACTGGCGCTACTAGGTTTACCTTGGCCAAAGTGAAATCTATATTGTTGCCCTTTGTGGTAACGGTACCATCTGTGATTTCAACGTGCATAGTGTTTCCAACTGGGATATTAACATCGTCAAAAGGTGTGGGAAGATTTTGATTAGTAATACCCCCTTCAATATCAAAAAAATAATCTGTAGTATTGAGATCCAAGGCTGATATGGATGGCACAAAGCACTGGTCTCGTTGATAAAAAGTGTTTGTCTGAAAGGTAATATCAAAACCATCCAGACTGGTGTTAGCCACGGTTTCGCGTATTTCACGTGCCAATTGCCTTTTGCCTCCAGGCACCCGGTCTAATGAAGGAAGGTTGGCTATATTCCGATAGGATCTATAATCTGTTTTTGAACGTATTGGTATACCATACAAAATGAAGTATGCTGTATAATGAATATGCCCAGCCGCCCAAAAATCTCCAGAATCCCAATAATCCAAATCCAAATAACCAAATACATATGCAGGGAATTTCCAACCGCTAAAAACAGCGCTTACACTATAAAGTTTAGCAATTCCAGAGAAACCTTGATCTTGAGCGGTACGGCTGCCGGATGCAATAGCCACTTTCTTCAGATTTTGGGGATAACCCATATTTTCAATGATGCCTCTAAAATCCAAGTGGTTTTGAGAAACTGCATCAACCAATAGGGCTGGGTAGAAGTTTTGGCTAGTTGGGTAATAGCCTTTATTGCTTTGGAAAATATTGTAAAGTAATAGTTGTTTAGCAGCTTTACTATTTAAGGCTTGCCGCATTACCTGCGCCTCGGCAACCTGATTCACTGAGTTGGTTGCCATAAAGTCTAACATATATTGTGCACCTAGGCTGATATTGGCTCCTTTATGAGGGGCATCCAAACTAATCCAAAGGTTGGTACAATGGTCTTCACCCTGTTGCTCCATATATGCTAAAGCATACCGACTGATCAACCCTCCGGCGCTAGCACCTATTATTATATTTGGTTCTGCATCAGTTGTTTTGTATTGGTTTACTCTAAAAATAAGCTCGCGAACAAGGGCTGCATTGTTAATAAGACTGCGCTTCGAGTCTTTAAAATCAAGCATAATGATGTCATATCCATCTTCATGTAATTGATTGAATAATTGTGGAGATTCTTTCAAGTCTGATTCTTTGAGAACTCCAAAAGGACCACCCCACAGTTGACACCATCCAAAATCACCCATACGGAAATTTTCTGCCTTATTGGGATCATAATTTCCTGTTTCAAAACCTTCAATAATGATTACTGGTTTTTTAAACAAATTCTGTTCACCCGTAGCCGGATTAGCGCGATAGTACACATAGGCATTACCTTCTACAACAGGTGCAATATCAAAGGGAGCAGCGGAGATGTTTCCATTTCTGAAATTATTGCCATTTGGCCAAGGGGCAGGCGATGGAGTTGGCACGTTTGAAGCACTACACCCAATAATCTGAGTTTTAAAGGAGGTGGAAACCCATTGCCCATTTTTTCGAATGCGCACTTTCATGGTAGCGGTTTTCCCATCATAGTCGGGCGTAAAATCATCATAAGATGGGGTTAAGGGTACTCCAAAGGTTACTACACGAAAACCCTGCCCATCTCCAAAATCAATTTCAACTTCTTGGGGGACACTCGTGTTTGAAAAATAGAATTCCGGTTCAAAAACAAAAGAAGCCGTGTTTACGAAAAAAGAGTCTAAAACATTGGCAATGATAAACCGATGCGTTTGGTAGGGACTGATACTGAAATCTGGGCCATCGATCAATACCGAATCTTGTAAAGTGAGCAAACTATCTTGCAAAGCTAGGCTGTCAATCAAGTTATAATTGTAATCAACTAGAATTATCGGGTAATTCCCCTCCCGAGCAATATAGCTGCGCGCAGAGTCTACCAATGTAAGGGTTTTTGGCATTAAAGTATCTTTTACTGTTCCCTGTCTTAGCAACCAAAGGTTGTCTAGTGCAGCAAAACATCCAAGCACAGGTGCTTCGGGATTAACTCCATTGCTGCTATAAAAATGGGGACCTGCCGGCAACACCTTATCCATTAAGATACCCGTAGAAATGCGGCTGGTGTCTAGTTGAGAATATAAAATTTCTACAGACAAAGTGTCTGTACTTTGGGCGCGTGCACCTAATACTGCTGCAAGCAGTATTGCGGCAAATACCGTAACTTTGCGAAACATAAGCGTATTTATTTATTGGTTAATTGATACGTGTAAAAGTGGAGGGCTGCCAGGCCGCCAAGCAATGGCAGTCCTCTTTTTTGTTTTTAA
>JAIULY010000131.1 GCA_022565875.1 Schleiferiaceae bacterium
ATAGCAGCTGCCAAAACCGATCAAGGTCTGCCGAAAGTACCTGAAGTTTGTGTGTACTTTGAATTCAATCTCTATCGCGGTAATCGCGTATATAAAAACAGCACACAAGACTTCGACGCATTCAAATCACCCAATTACCCTTCCTTAGCAGAGGTTGGTGTTGAGGTAAAGTTTAAGAGTCGCTACATTCAGCCATACAAAGACACCGCGTTAGAAGTACATACCTCGCTATGCACAGACATTGGTATATTACATATCTATCCCGGCATTCCCGAATCACACATTCGAGCCTTATTATCCATCCCGTCGTTGAAAGCATTGCTAATTAAAACTTACGGCGCAGGCAATACGCACGACACGGAATCGTTTCAATTAGCACTAGCCGCAGCGCAAAAAAGAGGCATTGCAATAATCAATGTTAGTCAGTGTAAAAGCGGTTTTGTGGAGATGGGGAAGTATGAATCGAGCAATCACTTACGAGCGGTGCAGACCATTTCCGCTGGGGACATGACATTTGAAGCGACCTTAGCAAAAGCTATGTACTTATTAGGCAAAGGTTTTACAGGATTTACGCTAAAAGAATTCATGGAAAAAGACCTTAGAGGAGAATTAACAACGTTACAATAAATTAATTTTGAGCCTTTCGAAATTTTCGTAATTTGCGCCCCGTTTAAAGAGTATCAATTTTCAACCGGAGAGGTGTCCGAGTGGTTGAAGGAGCACGCCTGGAAAGTGTGTGTACGCCAAAAGTGTACCGAGGGTTCGAATCCCTCTCTCTCCGCTTTATTTTTCAATTTCAAACTTTGCATTAACAACTAACAAAGGACAAAATGAAACGAGTATTTTCTAACCTTCTTATCGCAGGTCTTCTTACCTTCGGCTTGAATGTTTACGCACAAGATGCAGCGGTAGAAGAATCAGCTGCTGATGCCACCGAAGAGGTGATGATGGAGGATTCCGAAATGGACACAACTGCTGTCGAAGAGGAACCTGTTGTAGAAGAAACAACCTCCGCAGTCATCGATGAAATCGAGGAAGACAAGCCGTTTACTCAAATTTTAAAAACTAAATTTATAGAAGGCGGCCCTGGATTTATGGGTATCGTTTTGTTGGTTTTAATTTTAGGTTTGGCTGTAGTCATTGAAAGGATATTATATCTTTCGTTCGCTGACACAAATGCCAACAAATTGTTGAAAAACGTAGAATCTGCGTTGGAAAGTGGCGGATTGGAAAGCGCAAAAGAAGTTTGTCGCAACCAACGTGGCCCTATCGCTAGTGTTTTTTACGCCGGCCTAGAGCATTACGAAGAAGGTATCGAAATGGTAGATAAGTCTATCGGAACCACCGGTTCTGTAGAGGCAGCTCGTTTGGAAAAAGGTATCTCTTGGATTTCTTTGTTTATCGCTTTAGCGCCAATGCTCGGGTTTATGGGTACCGTTATCGGTATGATTCAAGCCTTCGACTCTATTGAAGCAGCAGGAGACATCTCTCCGTCACTTGTGGCTGGAGGTATTAAAGTGGCCCTTTTGACCACCGTATTTGGTTTGATTGTTGCGATTATCTTGCAGATATTCTTTAACTTCATCATCGCAAAATTAGACGGACTTGTTGTAAAAATGGAAGACGCATCCATCAACTTCATGGACATGTTGGTTGCTTATCACCACAAAAACAAAAAATAAATGGAACCCAAAATTTCCAAATTAGCAAAGATCGTTTCTGCAATAGTAATGATTATTGGCGCCATTTTGACGTTAGTACTCTTCTATGAGGGCGATGCTGCGATAATTGAGGATTCTGAAAAAACAAATCCCTTGTTTTTTCTTTCTTACCTCGCGTTTTTCACCGCTGTCGGCGCTGTATTGTTTAGTTCGATTGGTGGTTTGTTGAAATCTCCAGGCGCCTTAAAGCGCAGCTTGATTGGCCTTGGAGCCTTGGTGTTAATTTTTATTATAGCCTACGCGCTTTCAAGTGGTGCAGACTATACAAATTACGCCAAGTTTGAAATTACAGAAGAAACCAGCAAATGGGTAAGCACCGGTCTAAATATGTTCTACATTACAGGACTTTTAGCCATTGCTTCTCTAGTTTGGTCGAGTTTTGGTAGAATTGTAAAATAATATTCGAAAGATCATGGCAAGAAACAAACGCGCTATACCCGAAATCAATGCAGGTTCGATGGCAGACATTGCGTTTCTACTGCTGATCTTCTTCCTTGTTACTACTACGATGGATGTCGATAAGGGTATCACCCGAAAGCTTCCACCAATAGAGGACACCACCAATCCGCCACCGATAAATGAGCGGAATATCTTTACCATAGTAATCAACGCTTCCAACCAAATATTGGTAGAAGACGAATACATGGAAATAGATGGTTTGAGAAAGGCTGCTTTAGAGTTTTTAGATAACAATGGAGATAAAAGCTGCTCGTATTGCGAGGGCGCACAAGATCCAAAATCGTCTGAAAACCCAAAAAAAGCAGTAATATCACTTCAAAACGATAGGGGCACCTCCTATCAGGCGTTCTTGGCTGTACAAAATGAATTGACGGCAGCCTACAACGAATTGCGAAATCGCCTGTCCAAAAGACAGTTTGGTCGCAGTTTTGACAATCTCAACGAGGAAGAAACAAAAGTGGTAATGGAAGCATATCCAATGATAATTTCGGAAGCAGAACCATTAAAACTCGGTAGCTAATGGCACAAATGAAAAAGAAGAAGAAAGAAGTGGGTGCAATCTCCACCGCTTCCCTTCCCGATATCGTTTTTATGCTCTTGTTCTTCTTTATGGTTACTACGGTAATGCGTGAAGTAGAACTAAAGGTCACCATAAAGACACCAAATGCAACGGAACTTCAGAAATTGGAACGGAAGGACTTGGTCACCTACATTTATGTGGGCAAACCCAATACCACTTACGCTCCATTGGTAGGTACGGAACCACGTATCCAACTCAATGATTCTTTCGCTAGAATAGAGGACATTCAACCGTTTGCTATTCAAGAACGGGAGAAAATCAATGAAAAGGAGCGCAATGCATTAACGGTTTCCATTAAAGCCGACCGCGATGTGAAAATGGGATTGATGGGCGACATCAAGCAAGAATTGCGCAGAGCGCAATCTTACAAGATTAGTTACTCTGCCATCCCCGGTGAAGTTTTCATCCCCTAATTGGTATAAAATATTTCGCTATAAAAAAGCCCGATTAACTTTTGTTAATCGGGCTTTTTTGTTGTTGCTGTTTGTTTTTTTAGAATCCTTCGTCTACAACGGCATTGCTCTCTCCCTGTTGCATTAAATAGGCTTTCAAAAACCCATCTATTTCGCCGTCTAATACAGCGTCCGGGTTGGTGCTTTCATATGCGGTGCGCACGTCTTTAACCAGTTTGTAGGGCTGTAAAACGTAGTTGCGTATTTGCGAACCCCACTCTATTTTCTTTTTGCCCGACTCTATTTCACTGCGCTTGGCATTGCGCTTTTCTATTTCTATTTCATACAACTGCGATTTCAGCATTTGTATCGCCTTTTCTTTGTTCTGAAGTTGGCTTCGGGACTCTGTATTCTCAATTATAATTCCAGAGGGTTTGTGTTTTAAGCGGACACCTGTTTCTACTTTGTTAACATTTTGTCCACCAGCACCAGAGGACCGGAAGGTATCCCATGAAATATCCGATAGGTTTACTTCAATGTTGATGGTATCGTCTACAAGCGGATACACATATACGGAGACAAAAGAGGTGTGTCTTTTGGCATTGCTGTCGAACGGTGAAATACGCACCAAGCGATGCACACCATTCTCACCCTTCAAGTAGCCGAAAGCAAAATCGCCATCAATTTCAAGGGTCACGGTTTTTACGCCAGCCACATCGCCTTCTTGCATGTTGAGCTCTGTCACCTTAAACCCTTGTTTGCCAGCCCACATCACATACATGCGCATCAGCATAGAGGCCCAATCACAACTCTCTGTACCACCAGCTCCAGCTGTAATTTGGAGTACAGCACTTAGCTTGTCCTCCTCGCCAGAGAGCATGTTGCGGAACTCCAAATCCTCTATAGCCGCCATGGCTTTGTTATAAAGGTCTGTAATCTCTGCGTCGGTTTGCTCGCCTTCTTTGTAAAATTCCCAACTGATTTCTAGTTCGTCTACGAGGTCCTTAGCTTGTTCAAAGCCAACAACCCAGAACTTTTGTTGCCTGATTTTTTTCATGACGATTTCAGCGGCCTTTGGATCATTCCAAAAGTCGGGATCGCCTGTTCGTTCTTCTTCGTTTTGTATTTGAATGCGTTTGGCATCTAAGTTAAAGATACCCCCTTAGCGCTTCCAGGCGCCCAACCACATCCTTTACGGTGTCTGCTGTTATCATGGTGCAAAGGTAAGTTGGATTTTATATCTTTTTTTTCTTTTTCAATAAAAATGATCGACCGCAGATTGTTGATTAAAGTCAGTTCGTTCTCTTTTCGTTTTCACGACCTTTGCCCGCATTAAACAACAGACAAAGAAAATTTTATATGCATATCTGGAAAAAACGCAGCAAAGAGGACATCAAAAAACGTGTATTTGATGGGTTGAAAAACAACATCAACTTTTATGATTCCAATATTTTGGGGTTGCCCGGCAGTCATTTAGACCGTCAGGTATTTCACCAAAATGCTGACTTTCTTTCGAACGCTCCTTTTTTGTCCACTTTGATTCACAATCCAAACCACATTGGCTGTCACACGCTAGGGAAATCGGAATCTTTTTTTAGAGGCACACAAGAAATCGAACGCGAGCTGATAGAAATTTGTGCGGTAGACATTCTCAATGCCGCACCACAATCTTGCGACGGCTACGTAGCCTCCGGCGGTACCGAGGCCAATATGCAAGCGATTTGGATATACCGAAATTTTTTTAAAGCTACCTATCAAGCTAATGTGGATGAAATAGCTATTGTTTGTTCAGCAGATAGTCATTACTCCATGGCCAAAGCAGCGAATGTATTGGGGCTTTCAATTTATTTTGTTCCCGTAACAGAAAGCGATCGCTCGGTTACTCAAGAACACCTCAACCATACGCTTGAACAATTGAAAGCTGCGGGCAAAAAATATGTCATCGCTATTGCAAATATGATGACCACTATGTTTGGCTCGGTAGACGACCCTAGCCGCTACACAAATGCCTTAGAAGCACATCAACTCCCCTACAAACTTCATGTGGATGGCGCGTATGGCGGATTTTACTGGCCTTTTGCGCACCCCAATTCTCCATTGTCTTTTGCCAATGAAAAAATTAGCTCTGTTACACTTGATGCCCACAAAATGGTTCAAGCCCCTTATGGAACGGGGGTGTTTCTCATTAGAAAAGGACTGATGCAATATGCCAACACACAGGAAGCAAGCTATGTAGAGGGCGAGGATTACACCTTGATTGGTAGTCGCTCTGGTGCTAATGCTGTTGCCGTGTGGATGATACTAAGTACCTACGGCCCTTATGGATGGCGCGAGAAAGTGTTGGTTTTGAAAAACCGTGCTGACCAATTGGAAGCCACAATTAACGCGCTTAACATCCCCTACTTCCGCAGCCCTGAAAGCAATATCCTTACCATGAAAAGCTCACATATTGCACCAGAAATTGCTAGAACATTTGGTTTGGTACCAGACAATCACAACAACCCAAAGTGGTATAAGGTGGTAATCATGGATCACGTAACTATGGAGCATCTATTGCCGCTGGAAAGTGCGCTTCATCAAGCACAAGGCAGTTTGGCGTAACACGAAAAAATGCGTCAACCTTCTGTTATCCAATCGAGATAGTTGGTTGGCGTTATTTCTGTGAAACTTACTTGGGGATATGCTTTAGAAAATGCTCGCGGCGCCTTGGTGTTCCGCGCTTTATACTTGAATTCGAAGGCTTGTAACCGTTGGTTTTCAACTTCAATTAAATCGATTTCTTGCTGGTCATACGTCCGCCAAAAGTAATGCTGATAGACTTCTAAGCGGTAGTCCTTGAACTTCCTTCGCTCTTGGATTACATATTGCTCCCAAAGCGCCCCAACATCTTTCCTCGCACTTATGGGTGAAAAGTCATTGATTATAGCATTGCGGATACCATTGTCGCAAAAAAAATATTTTTTGCTTTTGCTAACTTCCTTTCGCAAGTTGTTGCTGTACCCACCTAATGGAAAAATGATAAAGGCTTTTTGAAATAAATCAAGATACCTTTCTACTGTGTTTTTGCTAACGCCTAGCTGTTTACCCAGCTCATTTGCCGAAACCTCGCTTCCAATCTGGTAAGCGAGCAACACCAATAAATCCTTCATGACTTGTGCGTTCCGAATCTGCTCGAAAATCAGGATGTCTTTTAGTAAGTAGGTGTTTACAAGCTCATTGAGATAGAAAGTTGTGTCGCGTTCAGTAGTTATCGTGGAGAGTTCCGGGTAACTTCCATACACCAATCTTTCAGGAAGGTTTTCAACTGTTTGAATGACATTTTCCGTGGCTTGCCACTCTTGTTGGGACAAAGGGTGCATCAACAAGGTAATCGTACGTCCTGTTAGTGGAGCAGCATTTTGCACTAACTCAAAGGCTGATGACCCTGTTAATATGATGTGAAGGGGCTCAATGCTGTCTATCATCAACTTGGCTTTACGAGCAATGTCTGCTATGAAATGAGCTTCGTCAATAATTAATAGCCTTTTGTTGCCTAATAGCCGCTTGTAGTTGGCTACACTGCGCTCTGCTAATAATCGCTCTGTTAATGTATCCTCTGCATTCAACCACAGGGTGCTAGACTCGTGGTTGGCATAGAGCTTTCGCAACAATGCCGTTTTACCAACACGACGCGCTCCTAACAAAAGCGATACTTTTTGTTTGGCTAAGTTTTTCTCTAAAACGTCGTATATCATCCGGTTTATCATGCAACAAAGATACACAAAAATACAAATTCTGTCAGTTTAGTGACTAAATTTACGTAAATTTAGTCAGTTTAGTGACTAAATTACGATTGGGTAATACCATCCTATCACATCCATTTGTAAAACTTCAACAAATCTGACCGAATCATAAAAATGAAGATCAACTAGTGCGATGGAAAAAATCAAATACCGTCAAAAATGTAAATACAGTCAGTTTACTGACTGTATTAATGTAAATTTAGTCAGTTTAATGACTAAATTACGGTTTTTAGAAAAGTTGGGAGACAACAATAGCCGCGACAATAACCGTCAAACAAGAAAATCTCGCCCTAATGATGATTAGAAAAAAGTCAGTTTACAACATCTACGCGCACCTTCTTCGTTTTAAGCTTTTGGTTAGCTACGAGGGGCAACAATTTTGGAAGGGTATTTTCATGTACCGCAACGTATGCACAGTCTTGTTTCACCTCTATACGCCCCAATTGCTCTGCATGTAATTTACCTTGTTTGATAAAAAACCCTGCGATATCACCTTTAGATATTTTATCTCTACGACCACCTGTAACGTAGAGGGTTTTCCATACATCTTCTTGGGAGCGTGTTTTAGAAAGCTCAGTAATCGGAATCACTTTTGAACGGAATTCAGACATAAACTCAGGTAGTGGTTTTTCTTGCCACTTCATAATATATGCAGCACCATCACTCATCATGCGCGCAGTACGCCCATTTCTATGGACAAATTCATCTGGTTTCGAGGGCAGTTCGTAATGCACCACAAACTGAATTTCGGGCACATCAATACCGCGAGCGGCCAAGTCTGTGGCCAGCAACACACGAAAAGTACCATTGCGAAACTGGATCAAGGCTCGTTCGCGGTCTTGTTGTTCCATTCCACCATAAAAACAACCGTGGGCCACCTTGTTCTTGGTCAAGAACGCACTGACTAACTCAACAGATTCTCTAAAATTGCAAAAAACAACCCCTGGCTTACCCTCCAAATGTTGTAGCAGCGTCACAAGCGTGGGCAGGTTTTCCTTTGCAGGATATTCAATGGTTTTTAATTTTAAACGAGAGGTTTTTTCTTTGAGAAAGTTGAGATATACGGGGTTTTTTAATCGCACAAAGGCGGGTATCTCTATTTTTTTTGTTGCTGAGGTTAGAATTTTTGTGGTAAGATTGGGAAGGGCAGCTATAATTTCCTTCATCTCGGTCTCAAATCCTGTTTCTAAAGACTTGTCAAACTCGTCTAAAATAAGCGTTTGTATGGTATCTGTAGCAAACGAGCCTCTACGCAGATGATCAGCTATTCGGCCTGGTGTTCCAATAAGCACTGAAGGGGGGTGTTTTAAATCCATTTTGTCTTGAGACAATGCGCGCCCGCCGTAAACAGCATTGGTTTTGAAGCCTGCGCCCATTTCCCGCATGACTTGTTCTATTTGTGTAGCCAGTTCTCG